>JAWLGW010000808.1:0-3831 GCA_041690735.1 Planctomycetota bacterium | reverse complement strand
CTGGAGGGACTGCAGCACCTCTCCAGCGACGCCGCGGTGGGGATCCTCACCGCGGCCGCCGCCGACCCCAACGACGCGATCCGCGCCCGAGCCGTGGGCTCCCTGGCCGAGGTGCGCACCGCCGCGGCCTACCGGGCGCTGGGCGGCGTACTGGCGGACCCGGTGCGACAGACCGCGCGCGCCGCGGCGGTCGCCCTGTATCGGGTGGCGCAGTCCGACGACGTGCTGGCGGTCCCGGCCGAGGGGCTGGAGGCGGGCGCCGAGCAGAAGGACCCCTACTACCGCAACTACGTGGCCCAGATCACCATGCGCTACGTCGCCCGCGACGGCGTGGTGTCGGTCAAGACCCTGGCCACCTTCCTGGCCGACCCGGTGGCGCAGATCCGCAGCTACACGATCGGCGGCAAGGGCTGGCACGCCCTGCTGCTGGAGACCGTGGCCCAGCTCGGCTGCGACCGGGCCGGGGTGGAGGCCCTCGCCCAGGCGGCCCTGCACGAGGAGTCCGCGGTGCGGCTGGCGGCGTATCAGGTCCTGGCGTCCGCCCCCAGCGGCCCCGAGCGGGGCGCGGTGCTGGCGCAGGGGCTGCTGGACGCGGACGCGGGGATCCGCCAGCAGTGCGCTGCCTGGCTCCTCGGCCGCGCCGACCTGCTCGACGCCGGCGCCTTGCGGGCGGTCCTCCAGGGGGCGCTCGGCGCCGACCGCCCGGAGGGGCGCGAGGCGGCCGCCGCCCTCCTCGATCGGTGCCCCCCCGAGCAGCTGGTCCCGGGTCTGCTGGCGGCGCTCCGGGGTGAGGACGCCGCGGTGGCCGCCGCGGCGGGCGAGCGCCTGAGCCGGCTGGCGGGGGACGCCGTCTCCTGGTCGGCCGAGGAGGACGTGGAGCAGGCCGCCCGGGCCTTCGCGGTGTGGTGGTGGCGCGAGCGCAACCCGGGACGCACCCCCGAGCAGGTGATCGCCGACCTCGGCGACGCCAACCCCTCGATCCGGTGGCGGGCGGCGCAAGAGGCGGCGGACCTGCCGCTGCCCGACGTGGCCCGCGCCGTGGCCCGCGCCACCCGCGGCGAGCGGCTGGGTTGGGTGCTGAAGGCCGAGCTCGCGGCCCTCACCCGCCTGGTGGGCGAGCCGCTCGGGTTCGCCGAGGGGCTGGACGCCGAGGCGCTGCAGGCCTGCGCCGCGCGATTCCGTGCGCGCCTGGGCGTGTCCGACGCCGACGCGAGCGACCCCAGCACGAGGGAGGGCGAATGAGTCGACGGCGCCAGGTGGGGACCTGGGCGGAGCTGCGGCGGATCTGGATCACGCCGGTCCTGGCCCTGTCCGCCGCGGCGGCGGTGTTCCTGTTGGTCCCGTTCGGAGTGGACTGGCTGCGCAGCCCGCCCCCCGCGGGCGGCGACCCGGGCCTGGGCCCGGTGGGCCTCCTGTTCAACTACGACCTCGAGACGCTCAAGGAGGCCTCGGGCAACCTGTCGGCGACCGTCACCGGCGTGGTCGGCATCATCCTCATGGTGGTGGCGGTGGTCGTCCAGCTGGCTGCGACGCGGTACACCCCCCGGGTGACGGACCTGTTCCTCAAGGAGCGCACCAACTTCGTGGTGCTCGGCTTCCTGGTGGTGACCTGCATCCTCGCCCTGTGGGTGAGCATGTCCATCGGGCACGGCTTCCTGCCCAAGACGGCCGTCGTCTCGGCGCTCCTGGCGGTGACGGCCAGCCTGCTGCTCATGGTCCCCTACTTCGTGTGGCTGTTCGACTTCCTCGACCCCGAGAAGATCATCGCCCGCATTCAGGAGCAGGCGCTCGTCTCGGCCTCCAACCCCGGCCGCGACCTCGAGCGCAGCCAGGAGTCGGTGCTGGAGGCGGTCGAGGTGCTGGCGGACGTGGCGGTGGCCGCGGTGGGCGCCCAGGACAAGCTGATCAGCGCCCGGGCGGTGGACGCCCTGCGGGTGCTCATGGTGCGCTACACCGAGACCAAGGGCCGCCTGCCCGACGCCTGGCACCGGCCCTGCGCGCTGGTCCGCGAGAACCCCGACTTCGTCGCCATGCACCCCGACGCCCTCGACGACCTGATCCGGGACCGGCTGTGGCTGGAGTGGAAGGTCCTGCGCCAGTACCAGGCGATCTACAGCGAGGCCCTCGAGGGCAACCCCGACATGAACTACCTGATCGCGATCGACACCCGCTACCTGGGCGAGGCCGCCCTGGCGCAGGGGCTCGAGCCGTCGATCCGGCTGGTGATCAAGTTCTTCAACACCTACATGCGGGCCACCCTCAACAAGAAGCAGGTGCGCACCGCCTACAACGTCATGAACCAGTACCGGCAGCTGGTCGAGGCGGTGGTGCGGGCCGAGCGCGACGGGCTGACGCGCGAGATCGCGGGCTACCTGCGCTACTACGGCTCGATCGCCAACGGCATGGGGCTGGGCTTCGTCACGGAGACGATCGCCTACGACGTCGCCTCCCTGTGCGAGCTGGCCCACCGCCAGAAGTCGGCGGCCCACGACGCCCTGCTGGCGGCGCTCCTCGAGCTCGACCGCGAGGCGGAGGACGAGGCCCAGGAGGCGGCCCTGCGGGGCGTCCGCAAGGCGCAGCTGCGCCTGGCGACCTACTACCTCCTGGAGGGAGACGAGGAGCACGCCCGGCAGATCCACCGGGACATGGCGCAGGAGCGGCCCGAGCGCCTGGTCTCGATCAAGAACGAGCTGCTGCGGATCAAGTCCAAGGACTTCTGGGAGGTGATCGACCGGGGCGCGAACTTCGACTTCATGAGCGAGGAGCGCAAGGAGCAGCTGGCCACCTTCTTCGGCTGGTTCGCCTGGACCGGCCGCGAGCTCCGCCCCGACACCGGCCCGGTGGTCCCGGTGCCGGCCAAGACGCGCCGGTTCACCCGCGACGAGGAGCTCGCCGACGAGGTGGCCGCCAAGGAGTAGCGGCTGTCGCGCCGGCGCGGGCTCCTCGGCGTTCGATGATTCGAGCGAGGAAAGACGGAGGTCACTTCTCTTCCTGCTTTCCTGCTTTCCTCGCCAATCCTTCTTCCTCTTCTTCGTGAGAGTCCTCGCAGCCGGCCTCCGCAGGGGAAGTGATCGCCTCGGACCCCGGCTCTCCCTCGTTCGAGCCCGGCGCCGTGGCTTGACTTCGCGCACGCCCCGTGGCCTCTTGTTGCGTCCGCCCCGAGAGGCCCCCTCCATGAGCGACTTCATCTACACCCTGCGCAACCTGACCAAGGCCTACGACGGCAAGATCGTCCTCGACAACATCACGCTGGCCTTCCTCCGCGGGGCCAAGATCGGGGTGATCGGCTCCAACGGCTCGGGCAAGAGCACGCTGCTGCGGGTCATGGCCGGCGAGGACCAGGAGATCGACGGCCTGGCCAAGGCGGCCGACGGCACCAAGATCGGCTACGTGCCGCAGGAGCCCGAGCTCGACCCGACCCTCGACGTGCGGGGCAACGTGGAGCAGGCGGTGGCGCCGATCCGGGCCCTGCTGACCCGGTTCGACGAGCTCAACGAGAAGCTGGCCACCGACCTCGACCCCGACGCCATGCAGAAGGTCATGGACGAGCTGGAGCGGGTCCAGACCGAGATCGACGCCAAGGACGCCTGGAGCCTGGACCACCGGGTCGAGCAGGCCATGCACGCCCTCGACACCCCCCCGGGGGACGCCACGGTCGACACCCTGTCGGGCGGCGAGAAGCGGCGAGTGGCCCTGTGCCGCACGCTCCTCGCCCAACCCGACATGCTGCTCCTCGACGAGCCCACCAACCACCTGGACGCCGACACGGTGCAGTGGCTTGAGCACCACCTGGCCGAGTACCCCGGCCTGGTGATCGCGATCACCCACGAC
>JAWLGW010000807.1:0-3832 GCA_041690735.1 Planctomycetota bacterium | reverse complement strand
GGCGCTCCCGGGCGTTGAGGCCTCCATGATAGAGGCGTTGGGCGATACCTTCCCTGCGCAGATATTCGGCCATAGCGGCCTGCGAGGCCCGGACTTCCGTAAAGATGATGACCGGCTCCTGCAATTGCCGGACCAACGCTTCCACGGTTTCCAGTTTGGCCCCGTGGCGGGCGGCCCGGGCCATCAGCAGCAGCCGGCTGCGCCGGTCCCCCAGCCAGTCCCCGGCATCCCCTTCCAGGGCGGCCTGCACCGCGGCGGCGCTGGAACAGGCCTCCCGCTGCAGCGTCATCAGCGGCAGGATCGAGGTCCGGGTGTGAAGCCTCAGGCGGTATTCCCTCCGGACCAGCTCTGTGACCTCGTCATAGAGGTTGCGCTCCTCCGGCTTCAGGTCGCGGAACTTGAGGCCCACCGCGTGCCCCCCGCCGGGCGAGCGCTCCACCGAGCGGACCTCGGCCCCCACGTCGACGAGCTGCTCCTCGAGGGCCAGGGTGATGTCGACGACCGAGCCGATCAGCAGCGAGTGGCTCAGCTCGACGCGCACCCCGTCGTGCGACAGGTCGAGGGTCCGGCCGATCTCGAGGTCGGTGCGGACCCCGACCTCGTTGTGCTCCGCCACGCTCACGAGGTTGAGCGAGTGCACCCGGGGCTCGTGCCGTCGCTCGCGCGCGGGCGCGGGGCGGGCGCTGCGGCCCGGCGCCGCGGCCGTGAACCGATCGGGCCGTCGCGCGTGGCGCAGGGCCTCCTCGCGGGCGATCCGGCCCGAGCGCACCAGGGCCTCCAGGGCGTCGTCGAGGAGCTGCATGCCTTCGCCCCGGTGCGTCTGGATGCAGTTGGGCACCTCGTGGACCTTGTTCTCGCGGATCAGCGCGGCCAGGGCGGGGGTGCGGAAGAGCACCTCGCAGGCCGGCAGCCGCTCCTTCCCCTCGACGGCGTGCAGCAGCGCCTGGCTGACGACCGCCTGGAGCGACTGGGCGAGCATGACCCGCGCCAGCGGCCGCTCGTCCACGTCGAACAGGTCGAGCAGCCGGTCGATCGTCTGGGCGGCGTCGTTGCTGTGCAGGGTGCCCAGCACCAGGATCCCGGTCTCGGCGGCGGTGAGGGCGGCCCGCACCGTGGCGTAGTCGCGCAGCTCGCCCACCACCAGCACGTCGGGGTGCTCGGTCAGCGAGTCCCACACGCCCCGGTCGAAGGAGGGGACGTGGTCGTGGAGGGCCCGCTGCTGGATCACCGAGCGCTCGTCGTCGAACACGTATTCGATCGGGTCCTCGATCGTGATCACGCTCTTGCGCTGGGTGAGGTTGATCTGCTGCACCAGCGCCGCCAGGGTCGTGGTCTTGCCCGAGCCGGTGGGCCCGGTCACCAGGACCAGCCCCGCCTGGAGGCGCGCCAGCCGCTCCAGCTGCGGCGGCAGGTGGAGCTCCTCGAGCGTGGGGACGCGGTCCGCCAGGCGCCGGAACACCCCCGCCAGCCCGCCCCGGCGCCGGAACAGGTGCGCCCGCCAGGGGCCGTCGCGCTCGTCGCGCAGCGCGAAGTCGAGCACGCCGTCCCGGCCCAGCCGCGCCCGCTGGGGCTCGGTCACCAGCTCGAGCAGGCGCACCTCCAGCTGCGGGGCGGTGAGGGTGACCTCGCCCTCCAGCTCGCACAGGTCGCCCTGCAGCCGCACCCGCGGGGCGAGGCCCGGCTGCAGGTGCAGGTCGGAGGCCTGCAGGTCGCGGGTCTTCTTGATCAGGTGGCTCACCAGGGTCACGACGTCACCTCGACGGCCCGCCGGAGCTCGTCCGGCTCCTCGGCCCGATCCAGGGCCTCCTCGAACGCCACCTTGCCCTCCCGCACCAGCGCGATCAGGGCGTCGTCCATGAGCTGCATGCCCTCCTCGCGGCCGGTGCGCATGACCTGCGGGATCTGGTGGACCCGATCCTCGCGGATCATGGCCGCCACCGCGTGGTTCACCGTCAGGACCTCCGCCGCCAGGTGGAGCCGGCGGTGGTGCACGTCGGGCAGCAGCTGCTGACTGACCACCATGCGCAGCATGGCGGCCAACATGCCGCGCACCATGCTGCGTTGCCGGCCCGTGTAGGCGTCGAGCACGCGCAGGATCGTGCGGTAGGCGTTGGGGCTGTGCAGGGTGCCGAGCACGAGGTGGCCGGTCTCGGCGGCGGTCAGGGCGGTGGCGACGCGCTCGGGCTCGCCCAGCTCGCTGACCACGATCACGTCCGGGTCCTCGCGCAGGGAGGAGCGCAGCGCGGTGGCGTAGTCCGCGACGTCGACCCCCACCTCCCGCTGGGAGATCAGGCAGTGGTCGCTCTCGAACACGTACTCGATCGGCTGCTCGATCGTGACGATGTGCCGGCGGCGGCCGGCGTTCATGCGCGCGATCAGCGCCGCCAGGGTGGTCGTCTTGCCGCTGCCCCGCGGGCCGGTGACCAGGACCAGGCCCTGATGCAGTTGAGGGATCCGCTCCACCGTGTCGGGGAGGCCCAGCGTGTCCAGGGCGGGGGGCGCGTCGGCGATCAAGCGGAACACCCCCGTCAGGCCGCGCGCCTGGTGGAACAGGCTGGCGCGGAAGCGGGCTCCGTCCCGCTCGACCGCGGCCACCAGCGAGCGGTCGCGGTCCAGGGCCTCCCGCTGGCTCGGGCCGAGGACCGGGGTCAGGAGCCGGCGGCAGGCCTCGGGCTCGAGGGGCTGGGGGGACAGGTCGATCAGGGAGCCGTTGGCCCGCACGAAGGGCGGCGCGCCCGACACCAGGTGGAGCTCCATGGCCCCCAGCTCTCGCTGCAGGCGCAGGAGCTCGCCGATGTCCGCTCCCGCGATGCGGCGCGCGATCTCGTCGGCCGACAGGCCGGGCGCGTCGCCGTGCAGGCCCCGCAGCCGCCGCTGCGCCCCCAGCAGCCGGTCGACCACGGGGCGCGAGAGCAGCCGCTCCTGGACCAGGACGTCCCCCAGGGAGGGGTGGGGCTGCGCCCGTCGCTGTACGGCCAGCGCCAGCTGGAGCTGGTCCTCCGTCACCAGGCCGTACTCCACGGCCATTCGACCGAGCAGGTGCTGTTGTTCGTCCACTCGTCCTCCGGTGCGAGGGCCGTTATAGCAACCAGAGAACCGATTGTTCATGCGGGGCGATGGGCAGGAACCCGCGCGGAGTGGCCGTCTGCGGGGCGAGCCGGGCTCGCCGGTCACGAGGACGTGACGCGGCGTGACCGGCGGTGCCGCGGTGCGTACTCGGGTGGCCGCGCGGCCATCGCCGCACCCCGGGCCGACTGGCCCCTCGCGGGGTGGTGTGTCAGGATCCGGCCCCAGCTCGTTCGGGAGGCCCGATGAAGAAGGTGATCCGCGCGCCGCGCGGGCGGGAGCGCACCGCCAAGACCTGGCAAGCCGAGGCCGCCAAGCGGCTCCTCATGAACAACCTCGACCCCGAGGTGGCGGAGGACCCCGAGGACCTGATCGTGTACGGCGGCTCGGGCAAGGCGGCCCGCTCATGGGACGCCTTCCACGCCATCGTCCGCACCCTGGACGCCCTGGAGCCCGACGAGACGCTGCTGGTCCAGAGCGGCAAGCCGGTGGGGGTGTTCCGGACGCATCCGGACGCGCCCCGGGTGCTCATCGCCAACTCCAATCTGGTGCCCCGCTGGGCCACCTGGGAGGAGTTCCGCAAGCTGGAGGCGAAGGGCCTGATCATGTTCGGGCAGATGACCGCCGGCAGCTGGATCTACATCGGCACCCAGGGGATCCTGCAGGGCACCTACGAGACCTTCGCCGCCGCGGGCGCCAAGCACTTCGGGGGCGACCTGGCGGGCCGCCTGGTCGTCACCGGCGGCCTGGGCGGCATGGGCGGGGC
>JAWLGW010000806.1:0-3835 GCA_041690735.1 Planctomycetota bacterium | reverse complement strand
GCAACAGCTCGTCCACGAAGGCCAGTGAGGTGCAGGACAGCCACAGGTCCCGGGCCCGGAAGTTGTCCTGGCGCCCCTCGCCCCGGGGCCCAAGGAACATGGGCTCGTCGGGCGCGCGCCCCTCCGCCACCGCCCATAGCTCGTCGAACGTCTTGGGGTCGAGCGCCCCCACGCCCCGCCGCTTGCGGCCCACCGACTCGCCGAGCACCAGGCGCCGCCGCCGCCGGTCGAGGTCCCGGACCTGCCGCGACAGCAGGGCGCCCGGGCGGGCGCCGGTGACCAGCAGCGCCAGGAACAGCGGGCGCTGGGACACCTCGTGCCCGTGCACGCCCCCCAGGTAGTCGAGGGCCAGCAGGCTCCGGGCGAACTCGACGGGCAGCACGCTGCGCCGGCGGTTGTTGCGCTGCTCGAAGGGGATCAGCGCCCAGTTCACCAGCGGGTCCGACTCCAGGACCCGCTGGTTCTCGGCCAGCCAGGCCGAGAACTGCTTGAGCGGCTGCTGGTACTGCGTCCGCAGCGTCTGCCGCCGCACGCCCTTGAGCCCCTGCAGCCGCTCGTCGAGGTAGGCCACCCGCCGCAGGTCCCCGGTGCGCTCGAGCCGCAGCACGTCGACCACCCGGTAGATCCGCATGCGCATGCTCTTGGCCGTGGTCTCGGTCTTGTAGCGCCGCGTCCCCAGCCACCGCTCGATCAGCGGCTCCAGCGGCAACTTCCACGCGTCCTCGGTAGGCCGCCCGTCCGCCCGCGCCTGGTGCTGCAGGTCGAGCTCCGCCGCCCGCTGGACGGCGGCGGCCAGTTTCGGCCCCACCCGGTGGCTCCTCCGCTTGCCCGTGATCGGGTCCACCCGTCGCCAGTAGTAGCTCCCGGCGCCGTCGTGCCAGTACAGCCCGGTGCCCGCCAGCGTGTCCCGTTGTCGCCGCCTGCTCACGTCGCCCGCCTCCTCGAGGTCGTCGACCTGCCTCGGCGCAACCCAGGGGCCATCCGCCCGCCTCCGCCGGCCAGCCCTCTTTGTTGCCTCCCGGCGACACCCGCTCGCCGCTCGATCCACGCCAGCAGCAGCTCGCGGTCGAACAGCGTCCGCCGCACCCCAGGAATGGCGACGCACGTCTCCGCCAGGTCGGTGGCCCCCAGCAGCTCGTACAACTTGGTCCGCTTGACCCCCATCTGCTCGCACGCCTGCTCGACCGACAGCACCCGCGGCAGCGCCCCACCTGCCGACGCCTCCTCCACCGCCGCCCGCAGCGCCTCCACCTCCGCCTGCAGCGGCGCCACCACCAACTCCACGACCCGCCGAACCGCGTCCTCCAGCCCGAACGCGCCCTCAGCCGCCGACCCCAACGCGCTCTCCCGAGCCGCGCCCTCCTCGCGACCGCTCACGCGACACCTCCCAACCCGCAGGAGCCGCCGCGCCGCAATCCTGGACCTGAGTCAGAGTCCGGCGGCGACTGCCCACCCCGCCGCCGCGCCCGCCGCTCCCGCTTCCGAGCGCCCCGCCCCCTCCGCGCCGCCGCGCCCATCCGAGCCAACGCCCGCCGCGACCGCACCGCCTCCCGCCGAGCCCGGAACAGCCGACGCACCCGCTCCAGCGCCCGCTCCTCCCCGCCGCTCGCGCCGCCGCGCCCGAACGACCTTCGCTCTGCCTGACAACCCTGCCTGCTCGATCGCCTCGTCATTGGACCTCCTATCCTTCCGTCCTCTCAGGTCCCCTCCACCGCGCCACCGTTTTGTGCACACAGAACTGTCGGAGGCTCGAGGTACACCGTCCCCGAGATGACCGACCAGGTGCTCAGAGAGGCCCAACGCCGTGCACGAGAGACCGGCTCGGTCGAAGACGAGGCCGCCTACCTCCGAGCCCGCGTTCGCGCTGGCGATCTCGACCGGACCCGGCTCCGGCTCGCGGCCCGACTCGGTCACTCAGCGGCCCGGCTACTGGCCGACGACCTCGCCGTCAGCGAGCTGATCGTCCGCTCGCAGCTCTCCGCGCACACGCCCAGCCGTTGGGGCTGGCGGACGCGCCCTGAAGATCGTGATGCGCTGCTGGTGGTAGCTGCGACGGTGCAGCGATTCCGGTTGGTGCCGTTCCGAGGAAGGCCCGGCGGGAAGCCGGGCACGAAGAGCTACGTGCGGTACGTGCTGCGCCACCTGAGCCCCGAGGTCGACCGCGACGAAGTCACCGAGACGATTCGCGCGAACCTGTTGACCTGGGCGCTTCGTCGGCAAGAGGCCTAGCCCTGCGGGCGGCGCCGAGGAGGCCAACTGGAGCACGGCCAGCACCGTCGGTCGCTGTGCGCGGCCTGCACTCGGACGAGGATAGGGAGCGGCCTGCGAGGTTCTGCTTACCCTCGTCCTCAGAGAACTCGGGCGTTAGAGCCGTGGGGGCGCCGCCTGGGAGCTCCGTCTTCCGCCTCTCGAAGGTGTTGCGGACGGCTCGGCCGTGGATCCATGTTCCGAAGGGTCGGCAACCGTCAGTCACTTCGCATCGGGAGGAGGGGGTGCGCGGAGTCCGACATTCTGCGGCCCGCCGTTTCGTGCACACAGAACTGTCGGAGGCCCCAGGTACACCTCAGGAAACGGAGCATCCCCATGGCTCGCCCCCGCGTCCTCGCCAAGAACCACAGTCGACTGCAGCTCCGCCTCGACCCCGACGACCTAGCCGCCCTGGAGGAGGTCATGGACAAGCACGGCCTGACCACCAAGAGCGACACCATCCGCTGGCTCCTCCATCTCGCGGCAGACGGCTACATCGTCGTGCCCAAGGACAACCCTCTGGAGGGCACCCTGGCGGCGAAGAAGAGTCGCTCGCGTCAGGACGATCTGCGGGTCTTGCGGACGGTTCGGCGAAGCCTCAAAGGCGGACGCTCCTAGCCAGCCGTGCACCCGACCGGCGCCTTGTCACCTCGCGCCGCTCCACTCTGTCCCCGACTGCTCAAGGTCATGGCCGGGGTGCCGCTCCGTGGGAGGTAGTTGAACTCCTCAACGGGAGCCCGACCAACGCGCCGAGGGAAGCCCGCCTAATGCGAGCGAGGCGTGACCGTCTTGGAATGCCCGGGCCTCACCGACTAGCCTGCTGCCGCGCAGCCACCGGGCGCCTGTACTGCAGTCGTTGAATCCGGAGGAGTGCGCCTCCTCGACCGTGAAGGGATCCGCCGCGGATGACGCTTAAGCCGCTTGACTACGTGCGCGCCTTTCAGCCCGGCGCGACGTTCCCAGGGGATCTGGGCACCGTCACGATTGGAGAGGTCCGGCACATTGGGCAGCTGGTCGTCTCGTCCCGCCGAATCGTCGCATGCGACCCGCTCCTCTATCTGGCGAAGAGGCGGCCCTTCTCAACCCCAGTGCCCAATGGGGAGCACGACACTTGGCTCAGTATCACCACTGAAGGACGCGTCGCCTGCGCGTTGGTCCAGTTCAACAGGAAGAAGCCACAGCGTTGGCGCCTTGCCTCGTTCGAAGGCGTCAAGGCGACCAAGTTGAAGGCGGATGAGTATCTCGGCTACGGCGTCGACTCGGGAACGGGCTGCTTCGTCGATGCGGCGGCCTCCCGGATTCTGAGCAGAGAACTTGATCGCGAGGTCAGCGAGAAGCTCGCAGCCGCCGACAAGGCCCGGGCGCAGCGAAAGAAGTGGCAGCCGGAGCCGGGTCCTATGGAGTGCGGCATCTTGGACCGCGTTCACGACGGCTTGAGCCGGCGGATTCCCGAGAACCTGGTGATCGATCCGAAGACCGGTGCGAATCTAATTTCCTTCGTAGCGGGATACGGAGACGGCAGCTATCCCTCGTTCTGGGGAGCCCTCGGCCCCGGCGCAGTCAACTGCATCGTGACGGACTTCTTTGT
>JAWLGW010000805.1:0-3837 GCA_041690735.1 Planctomycetota bacterium | reverse complement strand
CGGCAAGCCCGCGACGACGCGGCAGCTCCGCTACCTGCGGAGCCTGGGCCACCAGGGAGAGGCTCCGAGCGACCGGGCCGAGGCCTCCGAGCTGATCGAGCGCCTTCGGGCGGAGGGGGTGGCTCGTGGCCGCTGAGCTCGAGGGACTGCCGCCGGTCGAGACGGTTGACGACGTGGCCCGGCAGCTGCGCACGCGCGCCCTCGAGCTCCGCCAGGAGGCGGCCGGCGCCTCGCAGGCCGGGAAGGCAGCGGAGGCCGAGCGGCTCTGCCATGAGGCGGCCGAGATGACCCGACGCGCCTGCGCGGTGATCGCGGTGCTCCACCAGCTGCGGCCCGACCCGCACAAGCTGGAGCGCCCCCGAACGCGGGTCGAGCGCCTCGAGGACGAGGCCGAGCTGGAGGCGGGGCGTCAGGCCCTGGCCGAGGTCCTGGGCGGGCAGCTCGTGCTGTTCGCGGGGAGGGGCGCGTGAGCCTCGGTTGGATCGACGAGGCGCGCGTCCCGATCGAGGCGGCCGCAGGTGAGGCTGGCCTCTCTCGCGCCCGCGGCGGCTGGGCGCCCTGTCCCTGCTGCGACGCAGGGCGCCGCGGCTCCTCTGATCGGCGGGGCCCTGTGGCGGTCGACGTCACGAAAGGCCTGTGGCACTGCTTCCGGTGCAAGGAGGGTGGCGACGCCCTCTCGCTCGTGGCGCTGGCGGCCGTCGGGACACCCTCTCCCCGCGGCGGCGACTGGGCGCTGGTCCGCGCGCTGTGCGCCAGGCGGGGCTGGGCTTCTGCGGACCGCGCTGGGGATCGCTTCCGATCGAGCCGCGCGCGGCCCCGGCGCGGTCGGCGATCCGCCCCGCCTCCGGCGCCGCCGGCCCGAGTAGACCCGGACGAGGTGGCGGAGCTGTGGGAGGCGTGCTGGCGACTCCTCGACCACCGGCCGACCTGCGACTGGTTGCGGGGCTTCAGGGTGGACCCGGCGGACGTGGAGGACCTCGACCTGGCTCGGGTGCTGCCGCCGGCGGGCGAGCTGCCCGGATGGGCCCGCTTGTTCGCGGGTGGGCCTGACTGGCGCCGCCTTGGTCACCCGCTGGTGCTGCCGATGTTCGACGCGCGCGGGGAGCTTCGGTCGCTGCACGCGCGCGCCCTCGACCCCGGCGCGAAGCGCAAGACCCTGAACCCGCTCGGCGGTAGCCCGGCAGGCCTGGTGTTCGCCGAGCCCCTGGGTCGCCTTCTTCTGAGCGGTGAAGCCGACGCGCTCGACCGTGCCCCTCGCCCCGACGTGGTGGTGGTGGAGGGGGTGACCGACTTCCTGGTGGCGGCGACCCGGGCCGGGACGGGCGCCGCCCTCGAGGCCGCCCCAGCCGTGCTCGGGGTGGTGAGCGGCTCCTGGGCAGAGGACTCGCCACTCGCCCAGCGTATCCCGGAGGGCGTGCGCGTCGCGGTCTGGACGGACCCGGACGAGGCCGGCGACCGCTACGCCGCCAAGATCATCAAGAGCCTCGCCGGGCGTTGCCGCCTCTACCGCGGCGGGAGGGGCGCATGAGCCCGAAGGCTGCGGATCTCAAGGACAGGGCGTTGGCCGGCGATCTGCCCGACTTCTTCGACGGCGCCGAGCCGGTGCCCGAGGAGGTCCCGGAGGACACGAGACGCGCGCCCCGGCTCGTGCGCCTCTCGGACGTCGAGCCCGAGTCGGTTGAGTGGCTCTGGGAGCCCTACGTGCCCGTCGGCAAGCTGACGCTGCTCGAGGGCGATCCCGAGGCTGGCAAGACCTGGGTCGCCTTGGCGATCGCTGCGGCCGTGACCCGGGGCGTGGTCCCGAGCACAC
The DNA here is from genome assembly GCA_041690735.1 of Planctomycetota bacterium. GTDB lineage: Bacteria > Planctomycetota > J058 > J058 > J058 > JAWLGW01. Next base: position 2,027 of record JAWLGW010000805.1, on the reverse strand, counting down.
CGGGGCGGGCGCCACGAGGGCCCGCTGACGTCCTGTACCTGACCTGCGAGGACGGGCTGGGCGACACCGTGCGCCCGCGGATCGACGCCCTTGGCGCAGACCCCCGCCGGATGGTGGTGCTCGACGGCGTGGAGTCCGACGCCGAGGACGCGGGGCAAGTGAGCCTTCAGGACCTCGACGTCCTGAGCCGGGCGCTCGAGGAGGTTCGGCCGGCGCTGGTGATCGTTGACCCCCTCTCTGGCTTACTGGGGCCGGACAAGTCGATGAACAACGCTGAGGACGCTCGATCGGTGATGGCGCCCGTCGCGCGCCTCGCGGAGCGGCACCGCTGCGCCATGGTGGTGATCCGGCACCTGAGTAAGGGGGCGAAGTCGAGGGTGGCCTACCGCGGACAGGGTTCGATCGACTTCACCGCCGCCGCTCGGAGCGTTCTGCTGGCGGGGGTCGACCCCCGCACCGACCGGCGGGCCCTGGTGCACACCAAGTGCTCGGTGGCGCCGAAGGGGGCCGCTCTCGGCTACTCGCTGACCCGCGAGCGGGGCTTCGAGTGGATGGGCGAGAGCGACCTGACGGCTCAGGACCTCGTCTCGGCCGACAGTGGCGAGGGGGTGTCCAAGGTCGAGGCCGCGATCGACTGGCTGAGTGAGGTCCTCGCCGGCGGTGCCAAGCCGGTCGATGAGCTGCGGGACGCGGCGAAGAAGGAGCGCCACGCCTGGCGGACCGTGCGGCGCGCGAAGGACAAGATGAAGGTCGAGGCCAAGCCGGAGAACGCAGCGCGTCAGGGCGCGCAGCGGTGGTGGTGGGCCCTCCCCGGCCATAACTTCCCTTGGGACCGTGAGGCCGGACCAGGTGGCCAAGGGTTGGCCACTGACCTGGGGGGAGTAGGTGGCCACCTGGGTAGCTGGCCGAATTCGGCGACAAACGGCCAAAAGGAGGCCGCCAACCAGTTGACCACCATGGCCACCTGGTTGAGGCCGGGGGAGAGCCATGACTGAGCCGGACACCTGGGCCCCCCTCCGGGCGACGTGCGAGCGGTTCACCATCAGCCGGCGGACCCTCTACCGGATGCTCCCGGACCTCGAGCAGGCGGGGGTCGCGATGCGGGTGCCCCCCAGGACGGGACCGTACCGGATCGCCCAGCGGGCCATGGAGAGCTGGCTGCGGCGACGGAATGGCGTGGGCAAGGCGAGGCAGCGATGATCCTGCGGACTCACCCCCGTTCGCGGGGGTGAGTCGAGCGAGGGAGGAACCATGGCACGCAGGCGAGGCGGTCGGCGGAAGCAGTCGCTCGCGGGAACCCACCTGCACCTGGACGAGCGGACCGGGCTCTACGTCTGGCGCCGCACCGACCCCCTCACCAGGAAGCGGATGAAGCGGTCGACCGGCTGCCGCGACCTCGCCCTGGCCCTGCGCAAGGCGTCCGACTTCGAGGAGGAGTGGGAGAAGCGGCGGGCGGGCCTCAAAAGCTACGACTGCTGGCGGACCGAGCTGCTGCCCCTCGTGAGCCGCTGGGAGGACGAGCTCGAGGTGAGCGCGAAGACGCGGGCCCAGTACGGGCGGCAGGTGCGGCGGGCCCTGGAGGAGCTCGGGCTTCGAGTCGCCGCAGACCTCGACGATGTGCCGGCCCTCGACGCGAAGCTGCGTGGGCTGAACGCCCCGCAGCGGACGAAGCGGCGGTGCTATCAGGAGCCGCTCCGGCGCTTCTCGAAGTGGCTCGGGGGGAATCGCCGGGTTCTCGATCGGGACCCGCTCGTCTCCTGGGAGCTGCTGCCGATCGCCGACCCTTCCAAGCAGCGGCGCGCGGTGATGCCTGACGAGATGGCCCGAGCGCTGCTCGCCCTCGACGCCCTGGACGTGATCCACGAGCGAAAGCACCCCCTGCGGGTCGTGTTCACGGTGCTCCTGGTGTCGCCCCAGCGCTCGGAGGCGTTCCGGTCGCGGGACGTCGAGCACTTCCAGGGGGACCGGATCGACTTCGGGCCGGGGACGAAGAAGAAGCGCCGCGGCGCCGGCGCGCTCGACCCCAC
>JAWLGW010000804.1:0-3841 GCA_041690735.1 Planctomycetota bacterium | reverse complement strand
GCGGCCGCCCGGCGCCTGGAGCTGCTGCCGGTGCTGGGCGGGCTGCGCAAGACGGTGGCGGAGCTGCGGCGCGAGCGCTACGAGGTGGCGCTCGACTTCCAGGCCAACCTGCGCAGCTCCAGCCTGGCCTACTTCTCCAACGCTCCCCGGCGGATCGGGCAGCCGCGGCCCTACTCCAAGGAGGGGAGTCGGTGGCTGTTCACCGACGCGCCGGCGCCGGTGGGCCGCGAGGTCCACAAGATCGAGCGCAACCTGCGCCTGCTGGCGCCGCTCGGGATCGCGCCGTCCGAGCCGCCGCGACCGAGCCTCCCCGTGGACGACGCCCCCTTCGCCGAGGCGCTGGCCCGCAAGCGCGAGCGGTGGGTGCTGCTGCACCCGGGGGTGTCGGCGTTCGGCGCCCTCAAGGCGTGGCGCGAGGAGCGGTTCGCGGCGCTGGGCGCCGCCCTGGCGCAGGACGGCCACCGGGTGTGGTTCTTGTGGGGCGGTGAGGCGGAGCGGCAGCTGGCCGCGGGGCTGGCGGCCCAGGCGCCAGGGACGGCGATCGCCCCGCCCACGGCTTCGCTGCGGCAGCTGGCCGGGCTGCTGCGCGCGGGCGACCTGCTGGTCGGCGTCGACTCGGGGCCGCTCCACCTGGCGGCGGCGCTCGGGACGCCGGTGCTCGGCCTGTACGGCCCCAAGCACCCCGGCACCTACGGCCCCTTCTGGCCGCGGGGGGCGGTGGCCCGCGGCGAGGAGCCCTGCAGCCCCTGCCGTCACCGCCGCTGTCCGCGGCCCGACGCGGCCGCGCAGCAGCCCGTCGCCGCCGGGCCCCGCGCGATCTCGCCCTGCATGGACGCGATCGAGGTCGGGCAGGCGCTCAGCGCGGCGAGAGCGCTGCTGGGCAGCGGGTAGCTGACTGCTGATTGCTGACTGCTCCTGACCGCTACAGCAGCGACGCCGCCGCCTGCAGGCGCCCCAGCAGCGCGCGGAGCCGCGCGAAGGGCCCCGTGCGGACGCCCTGGATCTCGAACCCCTGCCGGCGGGTCTGGGTGGTGGCCGGGCGCCGCCGGCTGGCCTTGGGCCCCGGGCGCTCGATCTCGGCCCGGTGGGCCAGCCGGATCGCCTGCACCACCTCCTCGCGGGAGAGGCGGCGCGTCTCGCGCCAGTCCAGGTTGTGGTCGCGGGCGAAGGCGTCCAGGCTCTCGCGGGCCGCGGTCTTGAGGGTGGCGAACACGCCGCGCCCCAGGTCGGCCTGCGCCTCGATCGAGGGCTTGCCGGTGGGGTTGAGCAGCGCCTCCAGCTCGGTGATCCGGGCCGCCGACTTGGCGTCCCGCTTGTTCCACTGGAACACCACCGGGACGTCCGCCAGGCAGCGGCCCTGGCGGCGCAGGTCCTCCTCGAGGCACTGCAGGGCGTGGACGTTGGCGGCCATCGCCTCGCGGGAGGAGTCGGCCACGAACACCACCCCGTCGAGGTCCTTGAGGATCATGCGCCGCACCGCCTCGCGTCGGCCGGAGGCGCGCTCGGGGACCGTGTACAGGTGCAGCCGCAGCTCGAGCGCGCCGAAGCGGCCGAGCGGGACCTTGAGGTAGTCGTAGGCCTTGTCCTGCTCGGTGTCGGGGCCGGCCAGGGCCAGCTCCGAGTCGCTGTCGGGTGCCCGCTTGGCGCGCAGGTTGTCCTCGATCGCCGCGAGGTTGGTGGTCTTGCCCGCCTGCGGGGGACCGAAGTAGATCAGCTTGCAGTTGAGCTCGTTCTTCTCTGGGTTCAATCGGGTCATGGCGCTCCTCGACCGTGTCGAACGTCGAGCGCCTGGGGAGCACCGCGCGTGCCCGCGGCGCGCGTGACGGCGCAGCACGCTGCGCGGCCGTGGCCCGGGCGCTCCACGCCCGCTCGCGGCGCGGGCGCGGCGGCGGCGAGGCGGGGGTTACAGGAGGGAGGGGAGTCCTCCCCTGGGCCCCCACCCCCCACCTCCCGCGGATTCCCGCCGAGCGAGCGCAAACCCGTCGGCCGGCGACCGCACGCCGGGGAATCCCGCGGCCGGCGCCGATCGGGGACCGCACGCGCCCCGCCGCGCAAGGGCACCCGCTGTCGCTCCACACCTGGGTTGTGCGGCGAGCGCTCGGTGGCGATGATCCCCATGCACAAGGAGGCGGCGTGGCCGACAGACGCACCGGGAAGGTCGGCGGGTGGACCCGCCTGTTCCGCAAGGGAGACCTCGAGCTGACCGGGGACCACCACCTCCTCAAGTTCCTGGAGGGGGTGGCCCGGATCTTCGAGGGCGGCACCGCCAAGGACACCGCCGACCGCATCAGCGAGCAGACCAAGAAGATCTTCGGCTGCGACGACGTGTCGCTGTTCGTGTACGACCAGGACGAGATCCCCGGCCTCGACGACGGCGAGTGGGTGCTCACGGTCCGGGCCGGGTTCGGCGAGGGCATGCGCGTCACTCAGAACGACGCCCGGACCATGCCCTCCCTCGTGCCGGGCAAGTTCTTCCCCCACAGCGAGCAGCTGGCGGAGAAGGCGGTGCTCAAGGCGATCGCCCTGGCGTTCGAGGAGGGGCGCTTCTACGGGTGCGACATCGAGCGCAAGAAGGTGATCCTCCTCCGCGAGCCCAAGCCGGAGGACGACATGGGCTCGGGCGACCTGTCCGTCCTGGCGATCCCGCTCAGCTTCATCAACCGCACGGGGCGGGTGGCGGAGAAGACCCGGGTGGGGGTCATGGCGCTGTACCGGGTGCCGGTCCAGGACGACTGGGGGGACGTCGAGAAGTTCCTCCGCTCCATGGTCGCCTACGCGTTGACGACGCCCAGCTGCATGCTGCGCGACCCGGTCAGCCACCTGTACAGCGAGAGCTTCTTGCGCGAGCGCCTGTCGGTGTACGGCAACATGCTCGACATGACCGACGGCAAGCTGCGGGGCGGCCTGGTGGTCGGCATGATCGACACCCTGCGCCTGTACAAGCAGACCCTCGAGGCGGAGGGCAACGTCGATCCGGCGCAGGTGAGCCAGCGGGTGTCGGAGGCGATCCGCGGGGTGGGGGCCTGCCTGTGGCGGCGGGCGCGAAACCACGCTCTGGGCATGGGCGCCGACTATGCCGCGGGCGACGCGGGGCGGATCGGGCAGGAGGGGTTCGGGGTGATCCTGCCCCTGCTGCGCCCCATGGAGCTCAAGATGTGGGCGATCCGCTTCCAGAAGGACGTGATCGACTACCCGTTCGTGGGCGAGGACGCCCTGCCGGCCGGGGACATCACCGTCAGCCTGCGGGTGATCCCGCTGGGGCGCGCCGACACCCGCCGGCCGGCCCTGGTGTGGAAGAAGGCGACCGCGGCCCTGGACGAGATCGAGAAGCGCCAGGCCCGCACCCCCTCGCGCGACTTCAAGAAGGTGGTCAACACGATCGATGTCCTCGACGAGGAGGGGCGGTGGGTGCCGGCGGCCCAGTACACTCCCGCCCTGTAGAGCGTCCCCGAGGCCGTCGGGCCGAGGGTCGAACACGGAGTATCAGCACCAAACGAACAACAAGAACAGGAAATGGCTCCACGGCTCCCACCTTGCGACAGCCTCCTCGGCTTGACACCCTCCTGACCCGCCACCAGACTCGGACCCCGTGAGCACCGCAGCCGACTCCAGCCGCGCCGACGACGAGCACCACGCCCCAGGCGCCGAAGACCCCATGAGCCGCACGGCGCGGATCTCGAGCCGGCTCACCTCGGCGGTCCGCGAGGCGGCGAACGCCGACGCCGCCCAGGCGGTGCTGGGGACCAAGCTGATCGCGGGCGGGCTGGCGCTGGTCGCCGTGGCGGGCGGGCTCGACTATTTCCGGGCGGCCGACGCGATCTATCAGGCGATCGGCGGCATG
>JAWLGW010000803.1:0-3844 GCA_041690735.1 Planctomycetota bacterium | reverse complement strand
CGCCGCGCCCGGCGCCGAGAGGGCGGACCGGCACGTGGTGGAGCTGCGCCCGGTCGCCCTCGGTCTACAGGCCGAGGGCTGGGTCGAGGTCCGCCGCGGCGTGGAGGCGGGCGACCTCGTGATCACGCTCGGCGCCGAGACGATCGGCGACGGCACGGCCGTGACGGTCGAGGAGGAGGGCCCCCCCCCCGGAGAGGCGCCGGCCGCTCCCTCCCCGTCGCCCGCCGGTGAGGTCGGGGAGACGTCCGGCCGGGACGGGCGCGCCGGATGAAGATCTCCCATCTCGCGATCGATCGGCCGGTGTTCACCCTGGTCATCGCGATCTCCACGGTGGTGTTCGGGTTGATCGGCTACCTCTCCATGGGCGTCGACCTGTTCCCCGAGGTCGAGATGCCCGTGGTCACGATCTCCACCACCCTGGAGGGCGCCAGCCCCGAGGTGGTCGAGACGGCGGTCACCACCATCCTCGAGGACGAGATCGCGACCCTCGACCGGGTGGAGTCGATCACCTCCCAGTCGACCTTCGGCAGCTCCACCGTGATCGTGGAGTTCGCGCTGGAGAAGGACATCGACATCGCCGTGCAGGAGGTGCGCGACCGGGTGGCCGCCGCGCAGCGCCGGCTCCCCGAGGAGATCGACCCGCCGCTCATCCAGAAGATCAACATCGCCGACCAGCCGATCATGTGGCTGGCCGCCTCGGGGGAGGGCGACTACTGGGCCATGGCCCGGTGGGTGGACCAGGTCGCCGAGGACCGCCTGGTGCAGGTCGAGGGCGTGGGCTCCGTCACCCTGGGCGCCTTCCGCAACCGCGCCTACCGCATCTGGATCGACCCGCTGGCCCTGGCCGCCCGGCGGCTCGACGCGCTGGACGTCGTGGCCGCCCTGCAGGCCCAGCACGTGGAGCTGCCCGCAGGCCGCGCCGAGGGTCCGCGGCGCGAGGTCGCCCTGCGGGTGTTCGGCGAGTTCGACAGCGCCGAGGAGCTCGCCTCGCTCATCCTCCGCGGCGGCGAGCGCCCGGTCCGCCTGCGCGACGTCGCCCGGGTGGAGGCCGGCCTGGAGGAGGCGACGTCGCTCGCCCGCTTCAACGGCCACCCCGCGGTCGGCATGGGCGTCCGCAAGCAGTCGGGCGCCAACACGGTGGAGGTCGCCGAGCGGGTCAAGGCGTTCCTCCCCGAGCTCCAGGCCGCGGCCCCGCCGGGGGTGGCCCTGGGGATCGCCTTCGACTCCTCGCGCTTCATCCGCAACTCGATCACGGGCGTCCAGTTCGACGTGGTGTTCGGCGCGGTCCTGACCATGCTCGTGGTGTACCTGTTCCTGCGCTCGGGCCGGGCGACGCTCATCACCGCCCTGGCGATCCCGACCTCGCTCATCGCGACCTTCGCCCTCATGAGCGCCGCCGGCTTCACCATGAACAACCTGACCATGCTCGGCCTGTCCCTGGCCGTGGGCATGGTCATCGACGACGCGATCGTGGTGATCGAGAACGTGTACCGGCACCTCGAGGAGGGCAAGGCGCCCCGCGAGGCGGCGCGCGCCGCCATGTCCGAGATCGGCTTCGCGGTGATCGTGACCACCGTGTCCTTGATCGCGGTGTTCGTGCCGATCGCCTACATGAGGGGGCTGATCGGCCGGTTCTTCTTTCAGTTCGGCCTCACCGTCTCCTTCGCCATGGCCGTGTCCACCCTGATCGCCCTGACCCTCAGCCCCATGCTCGGCGCCCGGCTCCTGCGCCGCGGGGACGAGGGCCGCCAGATGCGGCAGCGGTGGTTCCTGCTCCTGGTCGCCGCGGGGGCGCTCCTGGCCTTCCTGTTCGTGCGCCAGCTCCTGGGCGACTGGCGCCCCGCGGCGCTGTTGGCCGTCGCGCTGGCGGTGTTCGGCGCGGCGCGGGCGCCGTTCGAGCCGGTGTACCAGCGGCTGGAGCGCCTCTACCGGCGCGCCCTCCCGCTCTTCCTGCGCCACCGCCTCAAGACCCTCGCCGCCGCCGCGGCCTTGTTCGCGGGCGGGCTGGCCCTCGCGGCCTCCCCCGTCGTCGGCAAGGAGTTCGCGCGCCAGGCGGACGAGGGCCGCTTCCTGGTCCGCTACCAGGCGCCCCTGGGGACCAGCCTCGAGACCACCGACCGCCTGGCCGACGGCGTGGACGCCGCCCTGGCCCAGTACCCCGAGATCCGCTCCAGGTTCGTGGCCACCGGCTTCGGCGGCGGCGGCGCCCCCCAGCCCCACGTGGGCATCGCCTTCATCAACATGGTCCCCAGCCTGGAGCGCGAGCGCAGCCAGCAAGAGGTCATGGCCGCCCTCCGCGCGGAGCTCAACCGGATCCCCGGGCTCGTGGTCTTCGTCGACAGCATCAACCCCATGGGCGGCGGGCAGCGCACCACCGACGTGCAGTACGTCCTGCGCGGGCCCGACCTCGCTACGCTGGCCCGGGTAGGCGAGGACGTGGTCGATCGGCTGGAGGACGCCGGGGGGTTCGTCGGCGTGGACTCGGACCTCGACCTCGAGCGCCCCGAGGCCCGGATCCGCATCGACCGCGAGCGCGCCGAGCTCCTCGGCGTGTCGGCGCGACGGATCACCGACACCATCAACCTGCTCATGGGGGGCGCGGACGTGGCCTTCTTCAAGGAGGAGGGGGAGCGGTACGACGTCCGGGTCCGGGCGGAGCGCGCCTACAACCTGCGACCCGAGGACGTCCTCCCCCTGCCGATCCGCACCGCGTCCGGCGCGGTGATCCCCCTCGACAACGTGGTCCGGGTGGAGGAGTCGGTCGGGCCCAACGTGATCCCCCGCTACGACCGGCAGCGGGCGGCGACGATCTACGCCAACCTGGCGGGCAAGCCCCTGGGCGAGGCGCTCCAGGACATGCAGCGCGTCCTGGGGGAGGTCCTCCCGCCCGGCGGCCTGTACAGCGCCAAGGCGGCGGGCACCTCCAAGAACTTCCAGGAGGCGGCGCTCTACCTGGGCCTGGCCCTGGGGCTGTCAGCCTTGATCGTGTACCTGGTCCTGGCGGCCCAGTTCGAGTCGTTCGTGCACCCGTTCACGATCCTCATGGGGCTCCCCCTCGCCATGGCCGGGGTGTTCGTGGCCCTGGCGGCGTCAGGGCTCTCCCTCGACATCTTCAGCGCCATCGGCGTGATCATGCTGGTGGGGATCGCCGCCAAGAACGGCATCCTGCTCATCGACTACACCCAGCAGCTGCGCGACCAGGGCCTGCCGCGGGACGAGGCCCTCGAGCGGGCCGGGCCGGTGCGGCTGCGCCCGATCCTCATGACGGCGGTCACCACCGCGTCCGGAATGATCCCGGTGGCGCTCGCCTTCTCGGAGGGCGGCGAGAGCCGCGCCTCCATGGGCGCGGCGGTCATCGGCGGCATGCTCACCTCCGCGCCGCTGACCCTGGTGGTCGTGCCCGCCGTGTACACGCTCATGGACGACCTCGTCGCCTGGGGCCGCGCCCACGCCCAGGGCCTCGGCCGCAGCGCCTCGGCCGGCGGGGCGCTGGCGATCGGCGTCCTGGTGGGGAGCTTCCTGTTCACGGGCGACCTGACCCTGGCGGCCCTGGGCGCCCTCGCCGCCGGCGGCGTGCTGTCCCTGCTGGGGGTGGTCGGGGTGGCGGCCCACGCCCGCTGGCGCGCCGGCCGCGCGGGCGCGTGACCGCGCCCGCCGCGCTGCGGACCTGCTCGGCCTCCTGTTCGTCACCCGCCGGCGCGCCCCCCGCGGGCGTCGGGGCGCCGGATCGACCCCCTCCCAGCTGAGGGAGACCCCGAGCACCGAGCCACCTGATCCGGAAAACGAGCGCGCCCCGGCCCCTCCTGGCCGGGGCGCCTCGGCCGCCGGGGCGTCCCCGGCGGCC
>JAWLGW010000802.1:0-3858 GCA_041690735.1 Planctomycetota bacterium | reverse complement strand
CTCGCCGGCACGCCGGTCACGCTGACGGCCGAGGCCACCGACGCCCTCGACCCGGCGCCCACCCTCACCAGCGACGCCCCCGCCGTGTTCCCCCTGGGCGAGACGGTGGTCACCTTCCGGGCCGTCGACTGGGCGGGCAACGAGAGCAGCCTGGTGGTGCCGGTGACCGTGCGCGACACCACCCCGCCCGCCTTCGCGGCGATCGAGGACGTGGAGGTGGAGCAGGAGACCCTCGCCGGCACCGCGGTCGCCTTCGCTACCCCCGAGGTCTCGGACGTGTGCGACGCGGCGCCCACGGTGGTGTGCGAGCCGCCCCCGGGCACGGTGTTCCCGCTGGGCGAGACCGTGGTCACCGCCACCGCCACCGACGCCTCGGGCAACGTCGCCCAGGCGACCTTCACCGTGCGGGTGGTCGACACTCAGCCGCCCGCGCTCCTGGCGCCTCCCGAGGACCTGGTGGTGGAGGCGGACGGGCCGCAGGGCTCGCCCGTGTTCTTCCCCCCGCTGGCGATCGAGGACGTGTGCGACGCGGCCCCCGCGCTGGTGTGTCAGCCGGCTGCAGGCAGCACCTTCTCCCTGGGCGAGACGGTGGTCACCTGCCACACCAGCGACGCCAGCGGCAACGTGCGGGTGTTCAGCTTCACGGTCACCGTCCGCGATACCACGCCCCCCGAGCTCGAGCAGCCCGAGAGCCTGACCGTCGAGCAGGAGACGGGCGACGGGACCGCGGTCGCCTTTCCGGTGCCGGTCGCGATCGACGCGGTGGACGGAGCGGTCCCGGTCAGCTGCCAGCCGCCGCCGGGGACGGTGTTGCCCCTGGGCGCGAGCGAGGTTGTATGCACGGCCACCGACGCGGCCGGAAACGTGAGCATGGTGCGGTTCACCGTGACGGTGGTCGACACCACGCCGCCCGTCCTGGCGCCGAGGCCCGACCTCCTGATCGAGGCCACCGGCCCCGAGGGCGCCGCGGTCGCCTACGCGCCCCCCGCGGTCAGCGACGTCTGCGACGCCAGCCCCACGGTGGTGTGCGAGCCGGCGCCGGGATCGGTGTTCCCCCTGGGCGAGACGGTGGTCACCTGCACTGCTACCGACGCCTCGGGCAACGCGGCGAGCGGCCAGTTCGTGGTGCGGGTGGTGGACACCACGCCGCCCGACCTCGAGCAGCCGGCGGACGTGACCGTGGAGCAGGCCAGCGCCGCCGGCACCGCGGTCGCCTACCCGACGCCGCGGGCGGTCGACCTCGTCGACCCGAGCCCAGTGGTGGTGTGTACGCCGCCGCCGGGGACGGTGTTCCCCCTGGGGGCAACCGAGGTCACCTGCACCGCCACTGACTTCACCGGCAACCGGAGCGAGGTGCGCTTCACGGTGTGGGTGGTCGACACCACGCCCCCCGACCTCGAGACCCTGCCCGACCTGGTGGTCGAGGCGACCGGACCCCACGGCGCGGGCGTCCTGTTCCCAGCCCCCACGGCCAGCGACGTGTGCGACGCGGCACCCACGGTGGTGTGCAGCCCGCCCTCGGGCTCGCTGTTCCCCTTGGGGAACACCGTCGTCACCTGCACCGCCACCGACGCCTCGGGCAACCAGGCCACGAGCACCTTCCTGGTGGGGGTGGTCGACACCACGCCCCCCGAGCTCGAGCCGCTCCCCGACGTGGTGCTCGAGCAGGCGAGCCTGGCCGGGACCGCGTTCAGCTTCACGCCGAAGGTGAGCGACGTCGTCGACCCCGCGCCGGTGGTGGTGTGCGAGCCCCCCTCGGGCACCGTGTTCCCCCTGGGCGAGACGGTGGTCAGCTGCACCGCCACCGACTTCTCGGGCAACGCCGCGCAGATCGAGTTCACCGTGCGGGTGGTCGACACCACCCCGCCCGAGCTGGCCTGCCCGCCGCCCCTGGTGCTCACCGCCCCCCCCGGCGCTCCGGTGCCCCGCGACGACGTGGAGCTGGGCCCCTGGCTGGCCTCGGTGCAGGTGAGCGACGTGTGCGACGCCGCCCCGCAGCTGACCGATGACGGGCCGGTGGCCTTCCCGGTGGGCGCGACCACGCCGGTCACCTTCACCGCCGTGGATGCCTCGGGGAACGTCACCACCTGCTCGACCTCGGTCACGGTGATCGAGCTGATCGTCGAGGTCACCTCCCCGCTCGACGGCCTGTGCACCGCAGAGGACGTGACCCTCGCCTACACCCATACCGGCTTCCCCACCTCGATCGAGGTGGGCGGGCTGCGCACGCGCTGGGACCAGAGCTCGCCGGCAGGCCCCGGGCTCACCTACACCGAGGAGGGCGACTACGCGATCACCGTCACCGCCCACACGCCGCGCGGCTCCGTGTCGGCCTCGGTCTCCTTCTCGATCGATCGCACGGCGCCCAACGTAGGGATCGACTCGCCGGTGGCGACGCCTCACCCCGAGACCACCTACCCCGACAGCCAGTACCGGTTCGCCCCCGACCTGGTGGCCAAGGACGGCACGGTCACCCAGAACCCCGCCTCCGACTTCCCCATTCCCGTCCGATTCGGGGCCGACGACGCCGACGGGATCCACGGGGACGTGGTCACCCAGGAGGCGACCTTGGACGGGGTCCCCCTCGACCTCGCCACTCAGGAGCTGACCGCCAAGCTCCTGTGCGACATCGGCCTGCCGGTCCTGGGCCGCCACCTGCTCGAGGTGCGGGCTACCGACTGCGCCGGAAACCTCGGTCTCGCCCGGGTGGCCTTCGAGGTGGTCCTGTATGCGCCCGCGGGCGAGCTGCTCACGGTCAAGCCCGAGTCGCTCAAGAGCAACGGCGGCGTCATGACGGCCTTCTTCACCCTTCCGGCCAGCCCTACCGGCTGCCCCCTCGACCCCACCTTCACCGACCTGGTGACCTCCACCTTGCGCCTCGAGGGCCTCGACACCGGCAAGGTAGCCGCCCCCGAGCGGGTGAACGTGGACGAGGCCAAGGGGCGCTTGATCCTCAAGTTCCGCCGCGACGAGCTCACCCTGGAGGACGGCACGATCGGGACCCGCTTCGAGCTGTTCGGGCGCTTCTTCTCCACCACCGGCCCGGTGCTGGTGGCCCGCGACGAGGTGAAGAAGAACCCGTGAGCCGCAGGGGAGCAGAGCCCACCCGCCTGCCCGTCCGCTGGGTCCGGCTGGCCCCGCCGCTGCTCGCGGCGGCGGCCGCGGGCGCCACGGTGTACCTGGGGGTCCTGACGGTGCAGGACGCGCCGGCCGAGCGGCGGGGCGCCCCGCAGGTGGCGACCCTGGCGGCGGCGCTTCCCGCCGGCGTGGCGGTAGAGGCGCTGCCGTCGCCGGAGCGCGCGGCCAGCTCACAGGAAGGCGCGCAGGTCGCACCCTCCGCGTCCCGGGAGTCGCTCCCCACCCCGGCTCCCGCGCGACCGGCGCCGCCTCCGGGCCCCGCTCCCGCGCTGCGAGAGGCGCTCCCCCTGTTGATCGCCACGGGCCTCACGACCTGGGACACCCGCCAGCTCCAGCCGCAGGTCCCGGCGGCGCCGGGTCCCTTGCTGGTGGAGGCGCTCACCCGGATCTGGCGGGGCGACGACGCGCTGGCCCTGGGGCGGGCCCTCGAGGGCCTCGAGCCCGGCGCGGTGGACCTCGGCGCGCTGGAGGCGGCCCAGGCCCGGACCCGGCTGCCCGAGGCGCAGGTGGCGCTGCTGCGCGCCGCGCGCACGCTGGTCGCGGACCCGGCCGCGGTCAGCGCCTTCCTGGAGCGGGTGGCGCTGGGCGCCCCGGAGCCTGCCGTGCGGGCGGAGGCCCTGGCGCTCCTGGCGGAGCTGGGCGCCCCCCTCGCGGGCGAGCGCGTGCTGGCGGCGCTGCGCGCGGGCGCGCTGCCGCCGGCGGTGGGGTCCCGCCTGCTGG
>JAWLGW010000801.1:0-3858 GCA_041690735.1 Planctomycetota bacterium | reverse complement strand
GGGGGGGGGGGGCGGGGCGAAGCCGCCGGCACCGACGGGGTCGGCAGGCGCGGCCTCGGGGGGCGGCGCGAACGGATCCGCCTGCCGCGCCTCGGGAGGCGGCGCGAACGGATCCGCCTGGGCCTCGGGAGGCGGCGCGAAGGGGTCCGCCCGCCGGGCCTCGGGAGGCGGCGCGAAGGGGTCCGCGGCGGCGCCGGCGGGAGAGGGCGGCGCCGTGGCGACCGCGCCGCCGGTAGGGCTCGAGGGGCGCGCCTCGGGCGCCTCATCGGGCATCTCCGCCGCGGCCTCCAGCGCGGCCTGGACCTCTCCCGCCGAGGCCGGTCGGGCAGCGGGATCCGGGGCCAAGCACCGCACGATCACGTCGCGAAGCGGGCGCGGCAGGGCGGCGGGCTCCACGTTGCGTGGCTGCGCCCCGGTCGCCAGCCGATACAGCACTCCGCCCAGGGCGTACAGGTCCGAGCGCTGCGTGGCGGCCGCGGCGCCGCCCCGGATCACCTCGGGGGCGGTGTAGGCCGCGAAGCCCTCCGCGATCATGCGGCCCGCGGTCGACCAGGCCAGCAGGCGCCGCACGTTGGCTACCCGGCCCTCGCTCGCCAGGAGCACGTTCGACACGCACGGGTCGAGGAGCGTGACCTCGAGCCCCTCCTCGCCGGCGCCCACCCGCACGTTGCCGGGCTTGATGTTCCGGTGCAGCCCGCCGGCGGCGTGGACCGCCGCCACGCGCTCGGCCAGCTTGGCGCCGATCGCGGCGACGATCGACGAGGGGGCGTCTCCCCCCCGCAGCTCGCGGAAGCTCTCCAGGTCGTCGCCCTCCACGAAGTCGCTGACCACGTAGGGGAACTGCTTGAGGTTCACGCCCAGGTGGACCAGCCGGGCCAGGCCCGGCACCTGCAGGCGGTGCAGCTCGGCCAGCGGCTTGAGGGCCGGCCGCGGGTCGACCAGGGCGACCGGGTCCCACAGGGTCTTCACCACCGCCCGCTCGCCCGCCTCGGTCTCGACCAGGAAGGTCGGACCCGCGCCGCCCGCGCCCAGGATCGCCTCGGGGCGATACCGCTGCAGGTCGAACAGCGCGAACCGATCGGGACCGGCCTCGACCGCCTCGCGCAGGTGACCGAGCGCCGCTTCGTGCTCGCCGGTGAGCAGGCTGGTCAGGTAGAGGCCGAACGCACAGGCGCCGCGGTCGGCGCCGAAGGCCGCGCCCTCACGGTAGTAGCGCTGCGCCGCCTGGGGCCCCGCCAGGGGCAGCATGGCGCCCGCCAGCTGCAGCGCCGCCTCGCCGTATTCCTCGCCGCTCCAGTGGCAGTGGAGGAAGTCCTTGCGCCCGCGGCGCAGCACGTCCTTGAGCGGCGGGGGCGGCGGCCGCAGCACGTCCGCCAGCCGCCCGACCTCGGAGGTCCCCAGGGCGGCGTGGACCTTGCGCAGCCCCGCGGCGACGATCTTGGGCAGGTCGCTGGCCGCGATCGTGCGCCCCTTGAGGAGGTGAGACTCGACGTTCTCCTCGGTGTCCTCGAGGCGATCGGCGATGTCGAACAGCCACTCCCTGTTGGGGAGGATGTCGCCGAAGGCGCGGGCGTAGGCGTCGCGGCGCCCCTCCAGCCCCCGCACCAGCGCCACCTTCGCCTGCGCGGCGGCGTCGCGCCGCGCGATCGCCCGCCCTTCCTCGCGGTCGAGGGCCTCAGGCTTGAAGGGCTCGAGGTACCGAGACCAGCTGGGGTGCGTGCGGCACAGGTCGGTGAAGTGGTAGTGGAGGCCGTCCACCAGCAGCTCGCGCCAGCACCCCAGCCGGACGATCGGGTGCTCCTCCTCGAGCCCGGCCACCTCGACGAAGCCGGTGCGCAGCGCCGCGCTGGCTCGCGACGCCAGGCCGTCCACGTCGATCTCGCCCTCACCCGCCCCCAGGAGCGTGGCGAACAGGGCCGTCCCCTCCAGCTCGCTGAGGCCCAGCAGGTCGGCGGCGGCCGTGGTGGCGGTGTCGTAGTCGAGGAAGAAGCCGTCGATGAAGTCGAGGTACAGGCGGCCCTCGAGGGCCTGCTCGGCGACGAAGGCGGTCCGGACCTCTTCGCCGAAGGCGGCGCAGTAGTCGTGCTCCCCGCCGGTCTCCATGAGGAGCCAGGCCTGCTTGAGCCCGATCACCAGGCTCTGCAGGCTGCGCTCGAAGGCCTCCTCCAGGGCGCCCTGCAGCTCGGCGGGGCCGCCGAAGGTCGCGCCGAGCGCCGCCAGCAGCTCGGCGCGCGCCGTCTCGTGCACCTCATCGCCGAGCGCCTGTCGGACCCCGCTGCCGAGGGTGGACAGGGCGTAGCTGAGCGCGTGCGAGGTCACGTGCAGGGACTCTGCCGCGGCGCGCCAGCGCGCCGCCGGTCGAGCGTGGGTGGACGGCGACATGTGGAGGCACCCCCCTGGCCTCCACTTCCGACACGAGCTTAGCCGGTGGCTCACACCCGAACAACTTGGGGAGGTGCCGACCGAGGCTGTCGAAGGAGGCAGCCGCGATAGCCCGAAGAGATCGAACACGGAATATCAACAGCAAACAGAGAATGGGAACAGGGAATGGCTCCGCTGCAGGCAACGCAGGTCTGGTCTCGGAGGACGAGCCGCTCGCTGTTCTCGTTGATATTCCGTGTTCGATAAGGCTCCTCGGAGGCGCTTCTCGCGTTCTGCGACAGCCTCGACCGCCAGACCGCCCGCGCGGGGGCGTGACCGGCTACCATTGGGCGTCGCTCGGTCGCCCTCCGTTTGACACGAGGGCGGGCGGAGAGGTACACCGGCCTCAGGAGGCGGGATGCCGAGGAAGATCGTCGCCAACGCGGAGAAGATCCACGACTGCCCGGTGTTCAAGGCCGGCGATCGGATGAGCTTCTCGCTGCCCGAGCTCCTCACGAGCGAGTGCGACGCGGTGTGCGCGATCGCCCTGGCCGACCTGCTGCCGTGGGCGATCAAGCTGACCGCCGGCGGCGCGGCCGACGGCCGCGTGCTGCTGTGCCGCGGCTGCCGCGGCGGCCGGGCCCAGGCCGGCTTCGTGCTCGAGAGCCTGGGGGAGGTCCAGCGCGACCCCCAGCAGACGCGCCGCCTGATCTCCCTGCGGGTGATCCCGATGTTCGCGTCGCTGCCCGACCGCGAGCTGGAGAAGATCGGGCCCATGATCCAGGACGTCGAGTTCCCGGCGGGCGAGGAGATCATCACCTACGGGCAGCCGGGCAAGGCGCTCATGATCCTTACCCGCGGACAGGTCGAGGTCCTCAAGCCCGACGACCAGGGGGGCGAGAAGCTGCTGGGGATCCTCTCCCACGGCGAGTGCTTCGGCGAGATGTCGCTGCTGACCGGCGACCCCTGCAGCGCCACGATCCGCGCCAAGGAGCAGGTGCGGGCGCTCATGATCACCAAGCGCGACTTCGACGCCCTCCTGTCGCGGAACGCGGTGCTCAACAAGTACTTCTCCAAGCTGCTGGCGCTGCGCCTCAACAAGATGTCGAAGCAGTTCAGCGACGAGAAGCACTCCGGCGTCAACGGCAACCTGACCATGATCGGCCCGGCGGAGCTGATCCAGGCGATCACGGTCACCGACCGCACCGGGACCCTCAAGATCAGCAGCGGCTCGCGCCACATCCGGATCTTCTTCCACGAGGGGCAGATCTGGCACATGGACGCGGGCAACGGCGGCGACAGCGAGGAGGCGTTCTACGACTTCCTCACCTGGACCACCGGCCAGTTCAACTTCGAGCCGGCCGAGTCTCCCGAGGGCAGCCGGACGGTCAACAAGGACACCACCTCGCTGCTGCTCGAGGGCATGCGCCGCCTGCGCCATTTCGTGCGCATCCCGACCGCCACCAACACCGTCGTGGTCAACTTCGAGCAACTGGC
>JAWLGW010000800.1:0-3864 GCA_041690735.1 Planctomycetota bacterium | reverse complement strand
CGCCGCGGCGGCGCCCGCCGCCTGCTCGGCCGCCTTCTCGGCGGGCGCGGCTGCTTCGGCCGCCGGCTCGGCGGGCGCGGCTGCTTCGGCCGCCGGCTCGGCGGGCGCGGCTGCTTCGGCCGGCGCCTCGGGATCGGCCGACGCCTCGGCGGCGGGGGCCTCTTCCGCCATCTTGGCGGGTGGGTCGGTCATTTCGACGGAGTCCCCCTCGGCGGCGAGCGCCTCCTCGGGCTCCTCTGGCTGGGCGTCCTGGTCGCTCATGCTGGCCTTCGCTCCTGCCTCGATCGTTCCAACTGCTGACGGCGCCGACCCGCGTGGGCTCAGGCCCCTGCAGGGGCGCACCTGCAGCGGACTGCTGGGCCGGCGAGCTCGGGCGGCCGTCGAAAGCAAACGTCCGACCGATCGGCCGGAAGGCGAAGCCTCCCGACCGACGGGCGGAGAGTTTACCGGTCTGGGCGCGAAGATGTTGGAGGAAGTTCGGCCAGCGTTCGGGGGCTCAGTTGTTGTGCTTGTCCAGCCGCTTCTTCTCGAGCTTGTCGAGCGCCTTCTTCACCTGCGTGGCGGCGGGCTGGTGCTCGCCGACCTCCTCGAGCTGCACGTCGAGCTCGAGCTGGCGCACGTGCGTCAGCTCGAGCTTGCCGGCCACCCGGTGCTCGAACACCAGCAGCCGCTGGGCGCGGGGATCGATCACGTACAGCACGTTGCTGCCGTGGGCCTGCCCCGGCGCGGTGAGGGCGAACAGCTCGGCGCCGCCCGCCTGCGCCGCCAGGGCGACCCGCGGCGAGCCGCCGGCGAGCTGGGCCACCACCGCGAGGGCGGCGAGCAGCAGGAGGGCGTCGAGCACACGGCGGGCGAGGGAGGGGGCGCTGGAGGGGGTCATGCGGTCGGGCTCCGGGGTCGCCCCGCCGCGGCGCGCGCGCGCGAGAGGGGTCCCCAGGGGAGGCACGGCCCTGGCGGCGCCTGGGTTCCGCTCAGTCCCACCCGAGGACGTCGCGCCGGGCGGCGTACAGCCGGCCCAGCAACGCGCTGGTGGTCATGGCGCCGCCGGTGGCGACCGCCGCGACCGCGCCCACCCAGGCGAGGTGGCCGGGGACCGTGCCCAGCTCGTCGCGCAGCAGCGCCGGGAGGAGCAGCAGGGTCGCCAGGAAGAGCGCCGCCTGCAGGGCCGTCGCCAGGGCGACGAACAGGTACGGGCCGAGCATGCGCAGGGTGGAGCGGAGCAGGATCGGCGGGTACAGGGCGGCGTAGGCGCTCCGCAGCCGGACCGCGGCCAGCAGGCTGATGGGGAACAGGAGCGCGCCCAGGGCGAGCAGCGCCCGGGCGGCGATGCCGAGCGGCCGCTCGCGCTCGATCGCCAGGAGCTCGCGCCCCCGGGCCAGCGCCTCGCGCTGCAGGGCGCGGGCGGTCTGTGCGGGCGAGCGAGCTTCGGCCGGTACCTCCGCGGCGACGGCGGCCTCCAGCAGCCGGAGCGGGGTCGCGCCCAGCGTGCTGCCGGTGGGGCGCCCTCCCGGGGCGGCCGGGTCGGCCGTGGCGACATGCCGGAGCCGCGCCTGGAGCGAGGCGGGTCCCCCGTCGCGGGCGGCGGGGCCCCAGGCGACCAGCGCGAGCACGACCGGCGGGCCCAGCGCCGCGAGCACGGCGGCGCCGTACAGAGGGAGAGCGGTCGGCATCTCCCCCAGCGCAGGCCACACCACCCGGTCCTCTCCGGCTGCCGCGTCACGGACGCCTCGCACCCGCAGGGCGACCAGCGCGGCGACGCCCAGCGCCAGGGCTCCGGCGCCGACCGGCAGCGCCAGCTCCAGGAGCAGGAGGCCGAGGGCCAACAGGAACGCCTGGACCACCAGCACCGGCAGGCCCCTGAGGGGGCTGAGCAGCGCCCCCGGCACCCGGGTCGCGAAGCTCGGCAGCGGGCCCGCCGGCGTCGCCTCGGGCGGGCCGGCGACGACCACCCTGGGGCCGGTGTCCTGACGGACGTGCTTGCTGGCGCCAGCCAGCGTCTGATCGAGAGGGGGTGGCTGATAGCGGCGCTTGGCGCGCTCCGAGGCCGCGCGCGCCCGCTGCAAGGCGCCCCGCCCCGCGCCCTCCGCCAGCCGCCCCACGAAGCTCTCGTCGAGCCCCGCCTCCTCGGCCGGGGTGGGGCGCCGGTCCCGGCGGAAGGCGCCGAGGATGCGATCCGCCACGCTGTCCTCGGTCTCGCTCCGCTCCGGGCGCGGCGGCACGACCGCCCCCGGGGCGTGCGTCATGAACAGCAGCTGGCTCTCGTCGGTGTCGACGCCGAGGTCGGCGCCGCTCGGGGTGGCGACGTCGAGCGGGTTCGCCGGCGGCGGACGATGAGGCGGCGGGGTCGCCGGGCGAGGGGGCCGCTGCTGTCCCGGGGGAGGGCCCGGAGGACGACTGGGGGGACGCCCGGGCGGACGAGAGGCCGGTCGCCCCTGCGGCGGCGGGCGCCGCCGCGGCTCCGAGCCGTCGGGTCCTCCAGGTCGGGGTCCCTGAGCCATCGCTCCCTCCGCGCGCGGCGCGGCCGCTCACGGTAGCACGGCCGCTCCCCGCGGCAACGGGACCGCACGGTCGCCCTGGGGGCGCGGCGCGCCGGGTCACCAGGGAAGCCAATTTTTTTCGAACGACGCTGACAGCGCCCCCGGGGAGCGCGCGTAGGCAGGGGTGAACGCAGCGAGGGACGGCCGACACGAGGGCACCCGAGCGCGCTGTTTGACAACTCGGACGTCTCATACCGCGGGCGAGGAGCGAACGCTCCCGCGCCCGCAGGACGGCGCGGCGCGCGCCGCACAGCGCGCGGGCGTGGTGTAGCAGCAGCACGGGAGCCTCCCAAGCTCCGGGCACGGGTGCGAGTCCCGTCGCCCGCTTCGATACCGCAGCCGCGCGCGCCGCGCCGTCCTTCTTTCAGGTCGCGGTCCAGGACCAGGTGTGACTCCAAATCACGCCCAGCGGGGTGCGACACCCTGGCGGCCTGATGGCATCGCTCTCCTAGACAAACAGCAAAGTCGCCTGTTCGAGAAGCAGGAGTTTCCGGGTGCGAGTCCCGGGGAGAGCACTCCTCCGCCCCTTGGTCCAACAGCCAAGACGTCGGGCTCTGAACCCGAAGATCGGGGTGCGAATCCCTGGGGGGCGGTCGTCCTGTCGGTCGAGGATCCCTAGCTTAGGCAGTAGAGCGCCCGGCTGAAAACCGGAGGGCCCGAGTGCAACTCTCGGGGGATCCACTCGCCTCGCCCCCATGGCCCAACAGCGAAGGCGCCACCCTCCGAAGGTGGAGACCCAGGTGCGATTCCTGGTGGGGGTATTCCTCTCGTGCCCGTGCCCGTGCCCGTGCCCGCGGCTCGCTCTCCCTCTCTCTCTTCCCGTCTCCATGGCCTAACAGCGAAGGCACCACCCTGCGAAGGTGGAGATCCAGGTGCGACTCCTGGTGGAGGCATCCCCAGGGGACATGGTGAAGCAGGATCACGCGGCCCTCGCACGGCCGAATCCCGGGTGCGACTCCCGGTGTCTCCAACCCTATCGAGGGGATGTAGTGAAACAGGATCACGCGACCCCGGCGAGGTCGAGTTCCGGGTGCGACTCCCGGCATCTCCACTCTCGCGGCCTTGGTTCAAGAGCAGAACGCGAGCCCGCCACGCTCGAGATACGGGTGCGACTCCCGTAGGCCGCTTTGGAAGTTTCGGATCACGCCATCGGCCCGTAGTACAAAAGTGAGTACGCCGCCCTGATAAGGCGGAGACGGTGGAGCATTACCATCCGGGCCGATTCCTTCCCTGGGGAAGCCGAAGGAGTCGAGGCGCACGGCTGTGGACCGTGTCGTAGCAGGTGCGAGCCCTGCCCCCAGGATCACGAACGAGCTGTAGCGCAGTC
>JAWLGW010000799.1:0-3872 GCA_041690735.1 Planctomycetota bacterium | reverse complement strand
TAACGCACCCGTTCTCCTGTATTCCTGGCCCCATCAACTGGACATCAGAGGTCGTATTCTTTAATCTTGCGGTACAGCGTGCGCTCGCCGATCTGCAGCAGCTCGGCGGCGGCCTTGCGGTTGCCGTCGGTCATGTTGAGGGTCTCGCGGATCGCGTCCCGCTCGATCTCGTCCATGGTGCGTCCGGCGAGGGCGCCGCTGGTGGGCCCCTCCCCCGGCTCCCACCCTCGCACCTCGCGCGGCACGTCCTGCACGGTCAGGCGCGGGCCGTCGGCCAGGACCACCATGCGGTGGATCGCGTTGCGCAGCTCGCGGATGTTCCCGCTGCTCCAGGGGTGGCGGCTGAGCAGCGCCAGGGCGTCCCGCTCGATCCCGTCGATCTGCTTGCCGTAGCGGGCGGCGTACTCCGCGATGAACCGCTCCACCAGCAGCGGGATGTCCGCCCGCCGCTCCCGCAGGGGCGGGAGGTCGACCCGCACCACCTTGATCCGGTGCCACAGCTCCTCGCGGAACTTCTTCTCGGCGATCATCTGCTCGATGTCGAGGTTGGTGGCGCCGATCAGCCGGAAGTCGGAGGACACCGAGCGGTTGGCCCCCACGGGCTCGAAGGTCTGGGTCTCGAGCACGCGCAGCAGCTTGGCCTGGGTCTCGAGCGGAATGTCGCCCAGCTCGTCGAGGAACAGGGTCCCGCCGTCGGCGAGCTCCAGCTTGCCCACCCGGTCGGCCACGGCGCCGGTGAACGAGCCCTTCTTGTGGCCGAACAGCTCGCTCTCCACCAGGCCCTGGGGCGTGGCGTGCAGGTGGAGGGCCACGAAGGGGCCCTTGCGGCGGCGGCTGTTGTCGTGGATCGCCCGGGCGACCAGCTCCTTGCCGGTGCCGGTCTCCCCCAGGATCACCACCGGGGCGTCGGTGGGCGCCGCCTTCTTGAGGGTGCGCATGAGCTCGACCATGTGCTGGGTCACGCCCACGATCCCCTCGAAGGAGACCTCCTGCGGCTCCGACAGGCGGAGCTGCTCGCGTCGCTCCGCCTGCTGCGCCGCGTGGCGGGCCAGGGCCACCTGGCTGATCAGGTTGGCCTGCGTGATCGGGTGGGGCAGGAACGAGACCGCCCCCTCGGCCAGGGCCCGGGTCACGTCGAACACGTCGGCCGGCCCGGCCAGCACCACCTCCAGCCCGGCGGGGCTGTCCGCCGCCGCGTCCAGCAGCCCCTCGCCGCGGGTGAGGCGGTGGTCGAGGACCGCCACCACCAGGTCGAGGCGCTCCTCGATCACCGTCCGGGCGGCCGCGGCGTCGTCGGCCACGATCACCTCGTAGCCCGCCTCGGTCAGCCACTCGGCAGCGGCGACCCGGTCCGAATCGTCGGGCAGCAGCAGCAGGACCACGCCTCGCGTGTCGTCGCCGTGGAGCCGCTGCAGGACGCTCTTGGCCACGTCCACCTCCTCAGCGGGGGGAGTCTATCGCGCCAGTCGTGCCCGTGCCCGTGCCCGTGCCGTGCCCGCTCCCCCTTGCCCGTGCCGTGCCCGCTCCCCCTTGCCCGTCGCCGGCTCACCGGGCACGCCTGACCGGGCTACGGGCACGTGTCGGGCACGGGCACCGCTGCGCTGGGCACGGGCACGTTTCCTAGTGGTGTACCGGCTGGCCCAGGATCGTCTCCAGCCGCCGGATCGCCTCGGCGAGGTCCTCCTCGGTCTGGGCCTCGACGTTGAGGCGCAGCAGGGGCTCGGTGTTCGACTTGCGCGCGTTGAACCACCACTCGGGCATGCGGATCGTGACGCCGTCGCGCTCGTCGATGTCGTCGGAGCGGAAGGAGGCCTGCAGCTCGGACAGGGCGCCGTCCTTGTCGGCCACGAGGTAGTTTCGCTCGCCGCTCTGGGCGGTCCGGCGCAGGGGCTTCATGATCCGCGACATGGGGCGGCCGTCGGCGCTGACGATCGCCAGCACCCGGGCGAGGGCGATCAGGGCGCTGTCGGCGTACCAGTGGTCGCGCCAGTAGTAGTGGCCCGAGTTCTCGCCCGCGAAGGCCGCGTCGCGCTCGCGCATGGTCTTCTTGATGAAGGCGTGGCCCACCCGCTCGACCACCGGCTCGCCGCCGTGCTTGCGGACCTCCTCCTCGACCACCCGGCTGGAGACCACGTCGTACACGATCGCCGCGCCGGGCTGCTGCTCGAGGACCTTGCCGGCGATCAGCCCGGTCAGCAGGTCCGAGAGGATCCGCCGCCCCTTCTCGTCGATGAACACGCACCGGTCCCCGTCCCCGTCGAAGGCGACGCCGAGGTCGCACTTCTGCTCGCGGACGGCGCGGCACACGTCCTCGAGGTTCTGGGAGACGATCGGGTTGGCCGGGTGGTTGGGGAACGTCCCGTCGGGCTCGAAGTACAGCTTGACCGCCTCGACCTGCGGCCAGCGCGCCAGGAGCCGCTCCAGGATCGGGCCGACCACGCCGTTGCCGCAGTCGAAGGCCACCTTGAGCTTGCCGATCTCACCGCCCGCGACGCCGACCTTCAGCACGTGGTCGATGTACTCTTCGACCACCTCCAGGCGGCTGCCCTCGCCGCGGCGAGCCACCGGCTCGGGCTCGGGGGCGGCGCAGGCCGCCTCGATGTCCTTGAGGCCGCTGTTGCTGCTGACGGGGCGCACGCCCTCGCGGCTGAGCTTGAAGCCGTTGTCGCCCGCCGGGTTGTGGGAGGCGGTCACCATGACGCCGCCCTGCAGCTCCCGGCTGCCGACCGTGTAGTACAGGGTGGGCGAGGTGCACAGGCCGATCTCGACGGTGTCCATGCCGCCCTGGTGGAGGCCTTCCGCCATGGCCTTGGCCAGGCCGGGCGACGTGTCGCGCATGTCGTGGCCGATCGCGATCGTCCCCTCGTTGCCGAGGTGGTCCGCGAAGGCCCGTCCGATCCGCCGCGCCAGCGTCTCGTCCACCTCCTCGGGGCACTTGCCGCGCACGTCGTACGCCTTGAACACCGACATTCCGGACTCCTCCTCGTCAGCGGGGCGGCGGATTCTAACGGGTGCAGCTGATCTGAATGACACGCTATCCCGCCAGGCAGCAGTTAGCAGTTAGCCGTTAGCTTCGCGGTCGAGAGCCTCCAGCGCAGCCTGTTATCCAGCTCCGCGGTGGGTCCGCTAACTGCTAACCGCTAACTGCTAACCGCTTCTGCCGTGCAGAAGCGTGGATTCAGGTCATCTGCACCCGATTCTACCCACCCACCCCGCCTGACCGTCGCGGCCGAGGCACCGGCAGCACGCTGGGGGCCACCGGGGTCGCGCTCCGGAAATGCAGACGGCGGGGGCGTCGCCGCCTCCGCCGTCGCGAACCAGGTCCCGTTGGCTGGGGGTTATTCCCCAGGGAGGCGCAGCCGCTGGCCGATCGCCAGGGTGTCGGGGGTCACGTCGTTGAGGGCGGCGATCTCCTTCCCGCGCCCCCCCTGCCCCAGCTGCCGCGCGGCGATCGAATACCGGGTGTCGCCCTTGGCGACGAGGTAGGACCGCCCGCCCGAGTCGCTCGCCGAGGCGGCCGGCGCGCTGGCGGCCACGGTGGTGGCCTGCCGGGCGAGGCCGTCGAACACCAGCTTCATGCCGGCCCGGATCTGGTTCGGGTCGGGGATCCGCTCCCGGTTGCGCTCGTACAGCTCCTTCCAGCGGCCGCGGTCGCCGAGGACCTCGAGGGCGATGTCGCTCAGGGTCTGGCCCCGCTTGACCGTGTACTCCGGGGTCGCCGCGGCGGGCGCCGGCGCGGCCGGCGTCGACTGCGGCGCGGGGGCGCTGGCGGTCTCCGCTCCCGTCGGCGCGACGATCGGCGACAGGACGGGCGCGATGACCGGCTGCGCGGGGGCCGCCGTCCCCGTCGCCGCGGGCGCGCCCGGCTCGGG
>JAWLGW010000798.1:3081-3876 GCA_041690735.1 Planctomycetota bacterium | reverse complement strand
GAACACCCGCGGCAGCAGGTGCGGGTCGCCGGGGCCCACGATCAGGTGGGGCCGCAGGGCGCAGGTGGCCAGGGCCGCGTCGTTCGCCCCCAGCACCGCTCGCTCGGCGGCCGCCTTGGTGCGGGGGTAGTCCGCCAGGTAGCGGTCGGGGTAGGGCACCGACTCGTCCACCCCTTCGTGGTGCGTCTTGAGGTCCGCCGCGCCCACCACGCTGGGCGAGCTGGTGAACACCAGCTTGGGCACCCCGGCCGCCCGGCAGCCGGCGATCACGTGCTGGGTGCCGAGGACGTTGGTGCGCTCGTACCGCTCGCGGGGCCCCCAGGCGCCGGCGATCGCCGCGGTGTGGTGCACGACGTCGACGCCGCGGCAGGCCCCGGCCACCGCCTCGGCGTCGCCGATGTCCCCCTGGACGCACTCCACCCCCTGGGCCGCCAGGTCGGGGTAGGGGCTGCGCCCCAGGACCCGCACCTCGTCCCCGCGCTCCAGGAGCTGACGCACGATCGCCCGGCCGAGGAAGCCGCCGCCGCCCGTCACCAGCGCCCGCGCCACCTACACCCGCCCCTGCGCCCACTCGGCCAGGACCTCGCGGCGGATCTTGGCGTTGTGGCGCACGTCCACCGGGAAGGCCCGGTGGAACAGGAAGGCCTCGATCCCGGCGGTGTGGGGCTGCGTCGCGCCGAGCTCGCGCAGCTCGCCGATCAGGCGCTCGCGCGCCGCGCGGCCGCCCGGCCAGGCGCCGGGGCGGGGCTCCACCACGATCACCGGGCGCTGCTGTCCCTGCGGGCCCAGGCCCAC
>JAWLGW010000798.1:0-3071 GCA_041690735.1 Planctomycetota bacterium | reverse complement strand
GTCGAACACCGCCTCGCAGCACACCGAGTACAGGGTGCCGCCGGGGGTCTCCACCCGATGCGCCTTGCGCCCGCAGAACCACACCCGCCCCTGGTCGTCGAGGTAGCCGAGGTCCCCCATGCGGTGCCACAGGCGGCCGCCCGCGTCCACGACCTTGGAGGCGCGGGTGGCGTCGGGCTGATCGGCGTAGGCCCTGGTCACGGTGGGGCCGCTCACGACCAGCTCGCCGCGGGCGCCCGTGGCGAGCTCCTGGGCCTCGTCCCACCGCTCGAGCGGGCCGTCGGTGACGGCGATCACCCGCACCTCGACGCCGGGCAGGGGCCGCCCCACGCAGGTCCCGGCCCCCTGGCGCGTGGCCTCGGCGGTCTCGGCCAGCTCGCGGCCGGTGGCGTTGGCGACCGGCAGGGCCTCGGTGGCGCCGTACGGCGTGTGCGAGTCGGCCTCCTCGGGCAGGATCTGGCGCAGCCGCTCGTGGAGCAGGGGCGGCACCGGGGCGCCGGCCATGAGCACCCGCCGCAGCGAGGGGAGCCGGACCCCGCGCTCGAGGCAGTAGGCCGTCACCGGCTTCCAGATCGCGGGGGAGCCGAAGGAGTAGGTGACCCCGTGGTCCTCGATCGACTGCACCCACACCGCCGGGTCGACCGAGGCGGGGCGGGTGGGGTCGAGGTCGGGGAGGACGGTCGTCGCGCCCAGGGCCACGCTGAACAGGGCGAACACCGGCAGCCCCGGCAGGTCCACCTCGCCCGGGGCGATCCCGTAGGCCTCGCGCAGCATGCGCACCTGCGCGTCGAACATGCCGTGCTCGTACACCACGCCCTTGGCGGGGCCGGTGCTGCCGCTGGTGAACAGGATCGCGGCCGTCTCGTCGGCGCGGGTGTCCGCCAGCGGGAACGGCTCGGCGGGCGCGGCCGCGGCCAGCCGGTCGAGGTCGATGGCGCCCAGGCCGATCCCGCCGCCCACCAGCAGGCGGTGCGCCACGCTGGCCAGGGCGCGCCGCCCGGCGATCGCGAGGGCTGCCTGGGCGGCGGCGACGCCGATGAAGGCGCGCGGCGCCATGCGCTCGGCGCAGGCCACGAGGTTCCGCAGGCCCATGCCCGGGTCGATGAACACCGGCACGGCGCCCAGCTTGAACAGGGCGTACATGATCGCGATCAGCTCGACGCCCGGCTTGACCAGCAGCAGCACCCGGTCGCCGCGGGCGAGGCCGCGGGCGGCCAGCGCGTGGGCGTAGCGGTCGCAGCGCGCGTCGAGCTGGGCGAAGGTGGCGTGGGCATAGGCGACGCGGCCGTCGCGCCCGCGCCCGCGCGGCACGACCACGGCGCGCTGGTAGGGGCGCTCGCGCGCCTGGCGCGGCAGATGGTGGGCGATGTTCACCCGGTCGGCGGCGGGCGTCTCCGCGGCAGACTCGACCGGCGCCGCCGCCTCGGCCACGCTACGCCTCGTCGGCGGCCGCTCCGACCGCGGCGCTCTCGCTGCCGGCGTCCCCTGCGTCGTCGGCGCCGGTGCGGGCGAGGAAGTCCTCCAGGCGCTCGATCACCTGCGGCCCCGCGTCCTCGAGCACGTAGTGCCCCGCTTCGGCGAAGCGGTGCACCTCGGCCGCGGGGAACCGCTCCCGCCAGCCGGCGAGGAAGCTGTCGTCGAAGCAGAAGTCGGCGCCCCCCCAGCAGATCAGCATGGGTCGGTCCTGCAGCCGCGGCAGCCCCTGCTCGATCCCCTCCAGCACGCTCCAGGAGGGGACCCCCTGGTGCATGGGGATGTCCTGCACGAAGCGCAGGTTGGCGACGCGGTTCTGCCACGAGTCGTAGGGGCCGGTGTAGCCGCGGGCGACCTCGGGGGAGAGCTTGGTGCGAGCGGCGCGGATCACCGCGGCCCGGGCGAAGGCGTTGAGGCCGCGGATGGCGAGGGCGCCGAAGCCGGGGATCCGGCACAGGTTGATGCTGAAGGGGATCCGCGGCGAGCGGAAGGCGGCGGTGTTGAGCACGACCAGGCGCTCGACCGCCTCCAGGTTGCGCAGGGCCCACCCGGTGCCGATCGCGCCGCCCCAGTCGTGGACCACCAGGGTCACGCCCGAACGCAGGCCGAGGTGGTCGGTCAGGGCCTGCAGGTTCGCTACGTGGGTGGCGAGGGTGTAGGCGTAGTCCTGGGGCTTGTCCGACAGGCCGGCGCCGATGTGATCGGGGACCACGCACCGGAAGCGGTCCGAGAACGCCTTCACCAGCCCGCGGAAGTAGAACGACCAGGTCGGGTTGCCGTGGACCATCAGCAGGACCGGCGCCTCGCGCGGCCCCTCGTCGAGGTAGCTCAGGCGGTGGCCGCCCGGCAGCTCGAGCTGCTGCGGGGTCCAGGGGTAGAGCTCGCCCAGCGTCCGCGGGTCGAAGCTCACGCCCACTCCGCGCCCAGCATCACGCAGTTGAGGCCGCTGCCGATCCCCAGCAGCGCCAGGCGCTCACCGGCGTTGAGCCGCCCCTCCTGCTCGGCCAGGGCCACGCCGATCGGCAGCGACACCGAGCCCACGTTGCCCAGGAACTCGAGGGTGGGATAGTCCTCGGTCGCGTCCAGCTCCAGGGCGTCGAACAGGGCCTTGCGGTAGCTGGCGCCCACCTGGTGGCAGTAGATCCGGTCGGGGGTGTCGTTGGTCCAGCCGAGCTTGTCCTTGAAGCGGCCCCAGGTCTCGCGGGCCAGGCCGCAGCCGTTCTCGAGCACCGACTCCGACTCGGTCTCCATGAGCGGGTGGGCGCCGCCGGCGAAGCCCTGGTCGGGCGCGCTCCGGCACAGGCCGGCGTGCTCGGTCGCCTGCGCGAAGGCGCCGCCCAGCAGGCGGGCGCCGCCCGAGCGCGCCTGATCGCCGCGGACGAGCACGGCCGCCACCGACCCCGAGCCGATGGTCAGCGAGGCGAAGGCGGGGCGCAGGTCCTTGCGGTTGATGCCGTTGCCGCTCTTGGCGTTGAGGTGGGCCACGGTGCTGTCGACCAGGGCCTCGCCGGCCTCGGTGGCGACCACCACCCCGGCCTCGATCTGACCCAGCTCGATCATGTTGGCCACGGTGACCAGGCCGTTCATGAAGCCCAGGC
>JAWLGW010000797.1:0-3878 GCA_041690735.1 Planctomycetota bacterium | reverse complement strand
CGCCGCGCATGAGGCGGACCAGCACCTCGATCCCGAAGGGGTTGCTGGGGTCGCCGGCCAGGGCCGCCTTGGCCAGCCGCTCGGCCTCGGCGGCGTCGCCCCGCAGGAGGGCCACCTTGCCCAGGTTCGCCTCGGCCATGGCGGCGGCCGTGGCGTGAGGCGCCTGCGCCAGCTCCTGGCGGAGGACCTGCTCGGCCGTGGCGAGGTGGCGCTCGTCGCCGGTGCGCTCGAAGGACCAGAAGGCGCGCATGGCCGGGTCCTGCGGGGCGTCGTCCCCCTCGAGGGCCGCCTCCTCCGCGCCCGGCTGGGCGTACAGGAGCTCCACCGCCGACGCGGGCTCCGCCGCGCCGCCCGCGCCCGCGGCGCCGTCGTCGGCCAGGTCGAGGCCGCCGAGGTCGGGCGGGGCCGTAGGCGCGGCCGCCGCGGCAGGCTCCAAGGCGGATCGGGCGGGCGGTGGGTCGTCGGGGAGCAGGTCGAGGAGCGAGGGGTCGTAGGAGGGCGGCGCGCTGGGCGCCGCAGGCTGCGCCGGCGCCAGCGTCCCGGGGGTCGCGCCCTCGGGGGCGAGGTCGAGCTCGAGCGCGACCGGGGCCGAGGGCGCGGGGGCCGGCGGCGGAGCCGCGGCGCCGCCCAGGGCCGTGCCCTCGGGAGCCAGGTCGAGGTCGAGGGCCCCGCCCGTCGGCTGCGGCTGCGGAGCGGTCTGCGGCTGGGCTGGCGGCGAAGCGGGGGGCGGGGCGGCAGACTGACTCGCGCCGCCGCGCAGCGACTCCGCGTACACCCGCGCGAAGCCGCTCACGACCTGCGCGAAGCGCCGGTCGTCGCCCACCGCCTGGCGCAGGTGCGCGAGGAAGCCCGTGCCGCCCCGCCCGGCCTGGGCCACCTGGGGCGCCACCCCCGCCAGCCGCTGGTGCAGGTCGGGCGGCATGGGGATCCCCCGGCCCTGCATGGCCTGCGGGCCCGCGCTCCAGGCGCGGGCGGCGAACAGGCCCAGCGCGTCGGCCCGGCCCGCGGCCTCGGCTGGCGAGCAGCCGCGAAAGCTGGGGAAGATTTGCGCCAGCAGCGCGACGACCTGTTCAGCCATGGCCCTGCGACCTTATCGGGGCGGGTGACGGTGTGCCAGGCCTCCCGGCGGAGCGCGAGCCGCGGTCTGCAGCAGGTCCCCCGGCAGGGGCGAGCATCGAACCCGGAATACCAACAGGGAACAGAGAGTGAGAACAGGGAGCGGCTCCGCTGGGTGAGGGCGGGCCGCTGATTCCCTGTTCCCTCGCGATTCGCTGTTGATGTTCCGGGCTCCAGAGCGCTCGGAAGGCGCTCGTCTCCGTCTGCGACAGCCTCACGAGCCAAGCACCAGCACGAGCACGAGGCCAGGGCTCCTCTGGTATCCTCGCCAGGAGAGCTTTCGGCCGGGAGTCGCCGCACGCCCTCCCCGAGGGGACCGCGCGGGCGTCCTCGCAGTGGTCTTCACTCTTGGGGTGACGTGTCCGTCCGCGGCAGCGCAGAAACCGTCAACCTGGTCGATCTGCTCAGCCTGATCCACGGGTCGGGCCACGCCGGCACACTCCGGCTGCGGAGCGGCGAGCGCACCACCCGGCTGCACTTCTTCCGCGGCAAGATCTACCTGCCCACCGGCGGGTCGAGCGGCGCCTACAAGATCGGCGCCCTCCTGGTCCGGGCCGGCAAGCTGTCGGGGCGCGACCTGCTCAAGGCCCTGCAGCAGCAGAAGGTGGAGGGCCACCGCGAGCGCCTGGGCGACCTGCTGGTGCGCCAGGGCGTGGTCACCCGCGAGGCCCTGGACGGGGTGATCCGGGCCCAGTTCGAGGAGGAGATCTGCGACCTCCTGTTCGAGGTCGACGCCGAGTACGAGTTCCGCAAGGACGTGCTCCCGGCCGGCTTCACCGACGCCCGGGGCAACATTCAGGCGCTGGGCTTCGACATCCGCTCGATCCTGATGGAGGCCTCGCGGCGCCAGGACGAGTGGCGGGCGATCCGCTCGGTCCTCCCCTCAGGCCGGGCGATCCTCACGGTGGCGCGCGTCTCCTCCGACTCGTGGCAGGTGGAGGGCGGCGGGTCGGTCACCCGCAAGTTCCGTCGCGAGCAGCGCGAGGTGGACGAGTCGACCGAGGTGGTGTCCCGCTGGCGAGGGGTGCACGCCCTGTTCGAGCAGAACCCGTTCGACGGCTCGCGCACCGTCGACGAGGTCGTCACAGCGTCGGGCGTGTCCGCCTTCACCGCCATGGGGGTGGTGGCCGACCTGGTGCGCGAGGGGCTGGTGCGGCCGCTCACCCGCCAGGAGGTGGAGGCCGAGGCCCTCGCCCACCTCCAGGGGGGGCGGGCGAAGCTGGCCTACAAGCTGTTCGAGTGGGCCAACGAGTCGGACCGGCTGCGCGGCACCGCCGCCCGCCTCGACCAGGTGCTTCTCCGCCCCGAGCACGTGGACGGGCAGGCCTTCGGGTCGCGCACCGCCTCGGTGCGCGCCCTGCAGGTCCTGTCGCGCCTCCTCCGCCGCGGCGCCCCCTTCCGCTTCTCCTGCCGGGAGGCCGAGTCGTCGGTGGAGGTGTTCTTCACCCCGCGCGCCCTGCGCCTGCACCTGGTCGGCCCGCGCCGCACCCACAGCACCACCCGCTACCTCCGCAAGCGGCGCGCGATCAGCTCGGCGCAGCTGGACCGGGCCCGGGAGACGGCGCGCCTCGAGCAGCGCAACCTCGACCAGGTGCTCCTCGACGACGGCTACGTGGAGCGGGAGCAGTGGATCAAGGCGGTCAAGGACAAGGCCGTGTCGGGCATGTTCAGCATCTTCGGGTGGACCGACCCCTACGTGGAGGTCGAGGGCGGGCTGGTGCCGCCGCCGCCCCCCGAGGAGGTGGCGGGCATGGTGTGCGAGATCCCGCTCACCGACGAGCTGCGCGAGAGCCTGCGGCGCGACCTGCTGCGGTGGAAGGTCCTCCTCAAGGAGGTGCCCACGCCCGACGTGGTGCTGATCCGCACCCGGCCCACCCCCGACGGCAAGCCCCGGCGGGCCACCGACCTGTTCGACGGCCGCCGCACGGTGGGCGACCTGATCCAGCTGGCGCGGGTGGCTCCGCTGGAGCTGGTGCGGTTCATCTACGACTCGATCAAGGCGGGCAAGGTGCGCCCCCTCGACGACCGCGAGCACTACCAGCGCCTGGAGGAGTCGCTGGGCAAGGAGCGCCCCGACGAGGCGATCGTGTACAGCAAGAGCGCGATCGCCTGGGGCTACGCGCCGCAGCTGTACGCCGAGCGGCTCAAGGACCTGCGCCGGCGCCTGCAGGACCGCCCCAACACCGAGAGCCGCCCGGTCCTGCAGGGCGACGTCGCCACCTTCAGCCTGGCGGAGGTGCTGCAGCTCATGCACCAGGGGCGCCGCACCGGCACCCTGCGCCTGCGCAGCGGCGAGCGAGAGCAGACCCTGTACCTCGACGGCGGCGACCTGTACGTGCTCAAGGTCGACGAGGCGGAGTCGGACCAGGAGGTGTGGGACCTGCTGCTGGGCGACGAGTCCCGCAGCTCCCTCGACCTCAGCGGGCTGCTCAAGCGGCGGGGGCTGTTCGACCAGAGCGAGCTGTCGAGCGACGAGCTGGCGAGCATCAAGGAGGAGCTGTTCGACGCCTTCCTGTGGGAGGGCGCCAGCTACGAGTTCACCCAGAACCTGCTGCCGAGCGAGCTGCGCGAGGACAGCGACCGGGCGGTGAAGGTCAAGCTGAACACCCCCATGCTCCTCATGGAGGCCATGGGGCGCCTCGCCGAGTGGGACGAGCTGCGCACCGTGCTCAAGAGCTCCCGGGCGGTGTTCCGCTACGCCTCACCGGCGGCGCAGCTGGAGGCGGTGCGCGCGGGGCTGGGGGCGACCGGCTACCTGTACG
>JAWLGW010000796.1:0-3881 GCA_041690735.1 Planctomycetota bacterium | reverse complement strand
GGCGCAGGCGACCAGCGCCTCGGTCGCGACCTCGTCCGGAATGAAGTACGCGTGCATGATCTGCACCGACTCGCGGGCCGCGGCCAGAGCCAGCAAGACCGAGATCCGCGCCGCGGGCTGCCCCTGCGGTGAGCTGGCGCAGGCCTGCGCCAGCTGATCGCCGGCCGGCTCGAGGGGCGGGAAGTAGGCCTCGCCCTCGATCAGCTCGCCGGTCGCGTCGAGCCAGTTCTCGGCGAACACCCCCTGGAGCTGAGCCACGAGCGGACCCTCGACGAGGAACTGGGTGTCGCGCCAGCCCCCTCCGGGGCGCTCGGTGTCGTCCAGCCACTGCTGACCGATCCCGGCCCCGCCCGTGAAGGCGAGCTCGCCGTCGATGACGAGGATCCGGCGGTGGGTGCGGTTGCTCGGCCGCCAGGGGCGCTGCAGGAACCCCTTCAGGATGGGGTGGAAGCGCTCCAGCTCCACCCCCGCGGCGCGCAGGCGCCGGGCGACCTCGTCCTCCATGTTGGCGCCGAAGGAGTCGACCAGCACGTGCACCCGCACGCCCGCCAGCGCCCGCTCGGCCAGGGCGTCCGCGAAGATGGTGGCCACGGGGGACCGCCACCAGACGTACGTCTCGAAGGTGATCGTCCGCTCGGCGCCCTCGATCGCGGCCAGCATGGAGGGGATGATCTCCTCGCCCTGGGTCATGCTCTCGATGCGGTTGCCGTGGACGAAGGGGGTGCCCAGGAGCGCGGAGAGGCTGTGGGCGAACTCGGCCTCGTCGACGCCGTACTCGACCTGCAGGGGGCGCGCGAACACCTGTCCGGCGCAGCCCTGGAGCAAGAGCGCCGACGCTAGCGACACGCCGACGCGCGCCCACCGACCCCTCGGGCCGCGCCCTCGCCGCCCGGCGCCGCTCGTCCGCGTCGCGGCGTCCACCACGGCCCTCAGCGGGCCCCCGCCAGCTCGCCCGAGCGTCGCGCCGGCTCGGGCGGCGCGGGCTGCGCGTCCTCCTCCTCGTCCTCGCCCACGAAGTGGTCGAAGGCGATCAGCACCACCATGATCAGCGGCGTGGAGACGACGACGCCGAGCGGGCCCACCAGCCATCCGACCAGGAGCTGCCCGAAGAGGATGGCCACCGGCGGCAGGTGCACCGCCTGGGACTGGATGAGGGGGGTCAGCACGTAGCTCTCGATGAGCTGCGCGCCCAGGTAGACGACGCCCGCCCACAGCACGTTCTCGGGGCTGGTCGCCGCGGTGGCGATGAGCACGACCACGCCGGCGATCATGGGGCCGAGGTAGGGGATGAAGGCGAGCAGGCCGGACAGGATCCCCAGGCTGAGGGCCAGCGGGATGCCGACGACCTTGAGCCCGACCCCGATCATGAGGCCGACGCTGGTCATGGCGATCAGCTGGCCGACCAGGAAGCGGCGGAGGATGTGGCCCATCTCGTCCAGGGCGGCGCGGGCCACAGGTCGCCGGTCGCGGGGGAGGCGCTTCACGGCCCCGTCCAGGTACACCCGTGGGGAGAGCGCCAGGTAGACGCCCACCAGGAACGCGAAGGCGATCGACCCCAGCCCATACAGGAGCGCGTAGGCGTAGTTGCCCGCCTTCTCGAGCACCGCGGTCAAGGCCGGCACCAGGTCCCCCGTATCCGCCTCGTCCCCCTGCGGCGTGAGCTGCTGCACCAGGGGGATGCTCCGGATCCGCCGCTGCCACCGCTCGATCGTGTCGGGGAGGCTCTGCATGAGCTTCGACAGCTCCTCCTCCACCTGGGGCGCGAGGGAATAGCCGAAGCCGACCGCGGCGGCGGCGATCAGCAGCGCCACCAGCGCCACGCCCGCTCGGCGAGGGAGCGCCAGGTAGTGCTCGAGGTAGCGAGCCGCCGCGTCGAGGAGGATCGCCACCAGAACGGCGGCGAAGGCGAGCAGGAACAGCTGGATCGTGTAGCCGACGAGGAGGACCAGCAGGGCGACGGCGACGAAGAAGACGATGACCGTGCGGCTCTTGCGCCGGAACTCCCGGTCGTACGTCAGCAGCACGCCATCCATGACGCCCCTCCCCGAGCCCGACCCCGCGAGGAGGAGGTGGCTGCAAGGCGGGTGCCGGTGGTGACAAGGCTAGACCGGGCAGGGGCTGGGCACGGCTGCCGGCGCGCCAGCGCGCCAGCGGCGTCCAGGCGACGCGCGCCGAGCACCCGCGGAGTCTCCGCTGTCTCGGAGGCTCGGCCGAAGGGCGGCGCGTACAGAGGCGGGTCCGCCGAACGCCACGCGCGCCCGGCGGACCCACCCCCGTCCCTCGGAGAACGTGATTGCTCGTCGTCCCGTCGACAACAAGGCGCGTGCCGGCGTGCAACTGCCGGAGGGGCGGGCAGGGCGGCGGTCGGGCTGCGTGAGAGCGCCCAACCCCGGGGGCACCCACACGCAGCGTCAGCGGACCGCTGCGGCCTCCGGGCGCTCGACCTCGCCGGTCTCGACGGCCTCCTCGACGGCGCCGCGGCGCTGGAGGACCAGCGCGACCAGCCAGCAGGCGGCCGCCCACGACAGGCCCCCCAGCCACCCAGCCACCACATCGGTCGGGTAGTGCACGCCGACGAACACCCGGCTGACGCCGACCAGCCCGGTAGCGGTGGCGGCCACCGCGAGCGCGTACACCTTGAGCCGCCGGCGCGACACCAGCCGGGCGAGCAGGAGCCCCAGGGTCAGGTAGACCGCGGCCGAGAACATGGCGTGCCCGCTGGGGAACGAGTACGTGACCACCTCGTCGAGGTGGGGGACCAGCCCGGGCCGAGGGCGCTGGAAGATCCCCTTCAGCAGGTGCGAGAGCAGCGCCCCGCCGGCGCAGGCGACCAGCACCAGCGTCGCCGCGTGCCACGCGCCCTCCAGGAGCAGGAACCCGAGCACCGCCAGCGTCAGCAGCGCCAGCACCGGCCAGCTGCCGAGGGCGGTGATGTCCCGCGCCGCGTGGGCCAGCCAGGGCGGCCCCAGGGGATCCGAGGGATCCCCGGGCTCGCGGAGCGCCTGCAGGGCGGCCTCGTCGAACCGGCGGGTGCTCCCCTCGACCACCTCGTCCGCGATCTCGGCGAACCCCCACACCCCGAGGAGGATCACCAGGGGGACCAGGATCCACCGCAGCTCCGACCCTGCGCGGGCGCGGGCCCAGGCGGTGAACCCGCTCCAGGCGCGCGCGGCGCGGGTCACGCCAGCGCCGACCGGACCGCGCGCCGCACCGTCTCGCTGACCGCTCCGTACACGACGTGCGCGCCGAGCCCCAGCAGGTGCATCCGCAGCGGCTGGCGCTGCGGCGACGCCGACAGCCCGAGCGCCGGGACGGCGACCTCGTCGGCGAGGAGCATGAGCCCGACCCCGAAGGGGACGCCCTGGCCGCGGGCCAGCTCCGGTCGCAGCTCGGCGGCCAGGCCGTAGGCGCCCCCCACCGCGGTTCCGAAGCCGTAGTGGAAGGCGCTCCCGCCCCAGGAGCGCTCCTCCTCGCTCAGCCGCCGACCGAGGACGCGCCGCCCCACGGCCTGCGCCGCCTCCTCGGTGGCCGGGAGCGACGACTGCTCGTCGCCGTCGCCCTCGCCCTCTGGCTCGGGCAGGATCTGGTACAGGGCGAGCTGGGCGGCGGTCATCGCCACGGTCCCGGCCAGCCCGCCGACCAGCCCCGCGAACAGGCCTTTCCAGGGGTCGGGAGCGGCGGCGTGCGGGCGGCGGACCTCTCGGTCCTCGAACACGTCGGTGCGAGCGATCACGCGGACCTCCTGTGGCTGTCGCGCAGGGAGCGGCGCAAGGGGCGTGCCCGGCGAGCACGTGGTTGTGGCCGCCGGTCGGGGGGGGAGCGGGGGGGTGGATGGCGCAACATTCAGCCGCGGTAGCCGGAGGAGATCGAACACGGAATAT
>JAWLGW010000795.1:0-3889 GCA_041690735.1 Planctomycetota bacterium | reverse complement strand
CGCCGTGGAGCGCGCCGCGGAGGAGGGCTGGCGGTATGCCACCGCGCCCGGCTCGAGCCTGGCGCACGAGCCGTGGTGCTCGCAGCTCGACCCCGCGCAGCTGGGGCGCCGCCTCACCCGCAGCGAGCTCGAGGCCGCGCCCGACCTCGAGCTCCACGCCTGCGGAGAGTAAGCGCGTCCGCCAGCCCCCGGAGGACGGTCCCGCAGCGTCGCGGCTGCAAGGTCGGAGGCACGTACGGTCTCACTCCAGCGACGATACGGGACCGGCCTCCTTCCCTTCAGACGTCGCTCATCTTGGAGATGATCTCCCGCATGACCTCGCTGGTGCCGCCGCCGATCGTCACCAGGCGGGCGTCGCGCCAGGCGCGGGAGATCACGTACTCGTCCATGTAGCCCCACCCGCCGTGGAACTGCAGGCAGCGGTCGGCCACCTTGTTGGACAGCTCGCCGCAGAACAGCTTGGCCATGGAGATCTCTCGGGTGCACTCGATCTCGCGGTCGAACAGGTCCACCGCGAAGTAGGCCAGGCGGCGGGCGGCCTCGACCTCGGTCAACAGCTGCGCGAACTCGTGGCGCCACACCTGGAACTTCACGATCGGCCGGCCGAAGGCCTGCCGCTCGCGGCCGTACTTCAGCGCGTCCTCGATCAGGAGCTGCGCGCCCGCGGTGGCGAGGAGCGCCGCCACCAGGCGCTCGCCCTGGAAGTTGCGCATGAGGTAGTAGAAGCCCATGCCCTCCTCGCCCAGCAGGTACCGCTGCGGGATGCGGCAGTTGTCGAAGTGGAGCTCCGCGGTGTCGGAGGCCTTGTTGCCGAGCTTCTTCAGCTTGCGCCCCACCGAGAAGCCCGCCACGTCGGTCGGCAGGATCAGCACCGAGACGCCGCCGTGCTGCTGGGTGGGGTCGGTCTTGGCGATCAGCGTGACGAAGTCGGCGCGGGTGCCGTTGGTGATGAACGTCTTGGAGCCGTTGATGACGTAGTCGCCGCCGTCCTTCACCGCCGTGGTGCGGATCGACGCCACGTCCGAGCCGGCGTTGGGCTCCGACACCCCCAGGGCGGCGATCTTCTCCCCCTTGATGGCCGGCACCAGGAACTCCTGCTTCTGCTCCTCGGTGCCGAGGTCGTGAATGATCGGGGTGGCCATGTCGCTCTGGACCATGAGCGCCATGTTGAGCCCGGCGCAGCGCGAGCGGACCAGCTCCTCGCACAAGACCACCGTGTACCAGTAGTCGAGGTCGGCCCCGCCGTACTCCTCCTTGTAGTTGAGACCGAGCAGCCCCTGCTCCCCCGCCTTGAGGAACACCTCGCGGGGGAAGATCTCCGCCTCCTCCCACTCGTCGGCGTGAGGGGCCAGCTCGTTCTCGACGAACTGCCGCACCATGGCGCGGAACATGTCGTGCTGATCGGTGAAGAACGGCTCGCGCTCGCTCATGGGACCTCCTGGCGGTGGCCGGCATTCTAGGGCCTCCGCGGGGTGTGGGCGGAGCGTGCGAGCATGAGCCGCGGGAGGATGGCATGGCACGAGCAGGGGGGGCCGCCGCTCAGCGCCGGCGCCGCAGGAGAGGGACGTCGGCGGCGAGCGCCGCGGCCTTCGTCGACGCGGTCCGCGGGTGGCGCGAGATGGGGCGGCGGGGGGTGGAGACCGAGACCCTGGGCGTCCCCACCTTCGTCAACGAGTTCTGGACCGCCAAGCAGCGTCAGGGGCACCCCCTGCACGAGGTCTCCTACCGGGCCTGCTTCAAGGCCCAGCTGCCGGCCTTCTTCATCGACCGCCTGACCCGCCCCGGAGAGGTCGTCTACGACCCGTTCATGGGCCGAGGCACCACGCCGCTGGAGGCGGCGCTGCGGCGCCGGGCCGCGCGCGGCAACGACGTGAACCCGCTGGCCCGGGTCCTGGTCGAGCCGCGCCTGTCGCCGCCGCCGCTGGAGGACGTCGCCGCGCGGCTGGAGGAGATCGACCTCTCCTATCCCATGGGCCCCGACCCGCTGGAGGAGGACCTGCGGCCCTTCTTCCACCCGGACACCCTGGGCGAGCTACGGGCGCTGCGAGGCTACCTCCTGTCCCGCGAGCGCCGGGGCCACCTCGACGCGGTCGACCGCTGGATCCGCATGGTCGCGGTCAACCGCCTCACCGGGCACTCGGCGGGCTTCTTCTCGGTCTACACCCTGCCGCCCAACCAGGCGG
Organism: Planctomycetota bacterium; assembly: GCA_041690735.1. Classification (GTDB taxonomy): domain Bacteria; phylum Planctomycetota; class J058; order J058; family J058; genus JAWLGW01. The sequence goes on along the minus strand of JAWLGW010000795.1, from coordinate 1,706 downwards.
TCACCGCCGCGGCGCAGCGCCAGATCAACGCTCGCCGCGGACAGGCGCCCGAGGCGCGGGCGGTGGCGCCGCGGATCCTGCGCAAGAGCCGCTCGCTCCTGCGGGGCCTCGAGCCGAGCGACCTGGAGGCGCTGCGCGAAGTGGGTCCGCGGGCTCGCTTCAGCACCGGCCTGGCCGACGACACGCCCTCCCTCGGCGACGGTGAGGTCGACCTGGTGGTGACGTCGCCCCCCTTCCTGGACGTGGTCGACTACGCCACCGACAACTGGCTGCGGTGCTGGTTCCTGGGCGTCGACCCCCGGCAGGTGCGCCTGACGGTGCTCCGCAGCCTCGACGCCTGGTGCGAGGCCATGGGGGCGGTGTTCCGCGAGCTGCACCGGGTGGTGCGCCCCGGGGGGGCGGTGGCCTTCGAGGTGGGCGAGGTCCGCGGCGGCACGGTCCGTCTGGAGGAGGCGGTGATCCCCGTGGCCCGGGAGGCGGGGTTCACTCCGCTGCTGGTCATGATCAACGACCAGGCCTTCACCAAGACCGCCAACTGCTGGGGGGTGAGCAACCGGGTCAAGGGGACCAACACCAACCGGATCGGCGTGTTCGTGCGGGACTGAGGCCGCCCGCTAAGCGTCTCTCCTCGCGACATTTAGGCGGCCGACCGCGAGGTGTCGGATTGGGGAGCTACCGTGGAGTCCCAGTTGAGACCGAGGGGACTCGCCCAAGTGAACGACCAGGTGGACGCGATCCGAGGCGACGAGCGGCGCCGGCTGGAGGAGCTGCTCGAGCGGCTGGTGAGCCAGGGCGAGCGGCTGCTGGCGCTGGGCGAGTCGCAGCTCGCCCTGGCCGAGGCGGTCCGGGCCCAGCTGGCGCTGGCTCCCGGAGCGGACCGGCGCCGCGCCCACGCTGCCCCAGACGAGCCGCGGCACCCGCTGCTCGACCGCACGGGAGCCTGGCAGCGCCGCTCGCTGGAGGTCCGCACGGCCCTCCTCGACGCCGTCCGCGCCCGCGGGGTCCCGGTGACCGACCTCGAGGACCTCAACGACCTCCTCGCCCGCCGAGGCCTGCAGGGCCTGGTCACGGCGGTGATCCAGGAGGCGCTGACCCTGCAGCAGGCGGCAGCGCGCCTGGAGGAGGCGACCTGCCCTGCTCCCTAGCCGCATCTTGCCGCGAGATCGGGGCGACCCGGTCGCGGACCTGAAGGACCGTGCCCCCGGGATTAGTGCGGGAACCAAAGAAAACGGCCCGCAGCGCTTAGGGCGCCGCGGGCCACCTCTCGGGCCAAGGGGACGAGGGTGTCGCCGCCTCGGGCCTATCTGATCAGGGTTGAGCCGCGATCAGATGTTCCACTCTAGCCCCGCGGGGCAGATCCTGCCAGAGGGTTCTGTCACTCAATCGCTAAACCATTGAGGCACAGCCACTTGCCAACGTAAAGTCGCTCGTGGCGCGCTCGCCATCCGGGGGAGTGTGTCCACTCCTCCGCCTGCTTCTCCCCGCCCCATCGAAACAGGCCTCAGGCGGCGCGCTGCAGCCAGTCGTCGACGACCTGCCGGACGTGACGGGCGGCGCCGATCCGCCGCGCGGGGCGCTCCACGGGCGCCGCGACCTCGACGGCGTCCTCGCGGAACGACAGCTTGCGGCAGCCCGGGCAGGCGTAGAGGCGCAGGGGTCCAGCGGCGACGATCGGCCTGACCAGCTCCAGCTCCGCGAAGAACTCG
>JAWLGW010000794.1:0-3890 GCA_041690735.1 Planctomycetota bacterium | reverse complement strand
GACAGGAGCGAGAGGCGGTCCACCACGGGCTCGGAGTGGTCCCGCCACACCTCGAGCCGGACGCCCTCGGGCAGGCGCGCGCTCCGCTCCACGGCGAAGCGCTCGATCGCCTTCGCCAGGCGGATCGTGTCCTGGTCGGCGGTGCGCCACACGGTGAAGGTGACGGCCGCCTCGCCGTCGACCCGCAGGCGCTGCTCGTCCTCGACGAACCCGTCGCGGATGTCGGCCACCTGCGCCAGCGTGACCCGGGTGCCGTCGGGGCGGGTGACCACCGGGACCGACTCCAGGTCTCGCCCCCGCTTCTTGAGCTGCTGCACCCGCAGCAGCGCCTCCTCGGTGTCGGTGCGCAGGGTGCCCAGCGGCAGGTCGAGGCTGGCCTCGCGGACCGCGCGGACCACGTCGGCGAAGGCGAGGCCGTACCGCTGCAGGTCCGCCTCGCGCACCTCGCCGGCGAGCTCGTAGGCGCGGATGCCCGCCAGGTCGACCGGGCTCACCTCGGGCAGCAGGAGGAGCTCCTCCTCCACCTCCTGGGCGAGGCGGGTCAGGCTCAGCTCGTCGATCGCCCCCGACAAGGCCAGCTCCATGACCTCGCGGCGGTTGATGATCAGGCGGACCTGCGGCTCCTCGGCGTCGTCGGGGAAGGTGGTGATCCGGTTGACCTCGTTGTTGACGTCGACCATGACGTCGCGCGGGTCGCGCAGAGCGCTGTCGACCTCGACGGTGACGGTGGACATGCCCTCGGCCGAGACGCTCTCGACCTTGCGCACCCCGTCCAGGCCGCGGACGGCCTCCTCGACCTTGATGGTGATCGCCTCCTCGATCTCCTCGGGCGTGGCGCCGGGGTAGATCGTGGTGACGATCACGTTGTCGAAGGAGAACTCGGGGAACATCTCCCGGGTCATGCCCATGAGCGCCACGACGCCGCCCACGCTGAGGAAGACCATCAGCAGGTTGGCGAACACCGGGCTGCGGACGGCCGCCCCCAGCGCGCTCCTCACTTGCCCGCCTCCACGGGGCTGCTCGCGCCGGAGGCCTCGGTCGCCAGCTCGATCGCCGGGCTCTGGGGCGAGGGCTCGCCGGCCTCGTCGCCGTCCCCCTCCTCGTCAGGGGCCGGCTCCGCGGCGGCCGCCTGGGCTCCGATCACGGCCAGCGGCATGCCCTCCACCACGCGCTCCAGCGGCGACACGATCACCTGATCGCCCGGCTCGAGGCCGCCCTCTACCACCACCCAGCCGCCGACCCGGCGGCCGAGGTCGAGGGGCGCCACGTGCAGGACCCCCTCGCGGACCACGAAGGCCCGCCCGCGCTCCTGCAGCGCCTCGATCGGGATCGCCAGCCGGGCCGGAGTGGGCGGCGCCTGCAGGAAGACTCGGCAGAACACGCCCGGGACCAGGGGCCGCGACCCGCCGTCGTTGACGACCTCGACCACCGCCTTGACCGTCTGCGTGGCCGGGTCGACCGGCTCGAACCGGCGCAGCACACCGCGCCAGGACTGCTCCACGCCGCCGGCGTCGAGCACGACCCGCGCCTCATGGGCGCCGTCCGCCTCGGAGCCGCCCCGGTGCAGGTCGTCCGACAGCAGGCTCGCCTCGGGGAGCGACAGGGAGACCGGCACCTCGACCCGGTCCACCTCCCACAGCTCGAACAGGTCCTGCCCCGGCGACACGAGCTGGTGCTCCTCCACCGCGACCACGGCCAGGAGCCCGGCGAAGGGGACCACGATCCGCGCCCGCCCCAGGTTCAGGCGGGCGTCCGCCAGGGCGGCCTGGGCCTCGCGCACCTGCGCGGCGGCCCCCGCCTGCTGCGGGCCCAGCAGCGCGACCGTCGAGCGCAGGTTGACCAGGTCGTGCTCCCCGCGCAGCACCGCCAGCCGGGCGATCTCGAGCTCGCGCTCGCGGATGATCCCTCGCTCCAGCAGCCCCTGCAGGCGCTCCAGCTCGGCCCGCTCGGTCTCGAGCAGCTTCTCCTGCAGCGCCAGCCGCTCCTGCAGGAACCGCGCCTGCTCGGCCAGCCGGTCCACCTCCGCCTCGCCCTGAGCGAGCTTCGCCTCGGCGCGCAGCACCGCGTTCTGATACTCGTCGGGCTCGATCTCGACGGCCAGCACGCCGCCCTCGATGCGGTTGCCGTCCTCGAGCCTCGGGTGGATCGTCACCACGCGTCCGCCGACCTGCGCCGCCACGCGGACCCGCCGCGCCGGTCGGCTCCGTCCCAGGCCCTCGACCTGCGGGCGGAGCACCTGCGGCTGAGCCTGGACCACCTCGACGCCGGTGCGGCGCGCGGTCGGCTCCTGGCGGGGGGGGGCGCGGCGGGTGGCGCGCAGCGCGGCGGCGCCGGCGAAGGCGCCGGCCAGGATGGCGCCGCAGGCGAGGACGGTGAGGCCGAGCCGGCGCCACCGCAGCTGCTCGCCCGGCCGGTGCGTCTCGGCCGGCGGCGCCTCGGCGGGCGGGGGGGCCGCCGGGGTGCCTTCGGGAGGGGTGGGGTCGCGTCGGGAGGCAGAGTCCATGTCAGCGCTCCGAGCCAGGGGCCGGCAGCTCCAGGCCCCGCAGGAAGACGGCGGCGATGTGCTCCGACAGGGCCGGAATGGCCGCGGGGCCGCTGTAGGCCTCCGGCCCCAGCAGCACGTCGAGCACGGGCCGCGCGTGGCGGAAGAAGACGCACTGGCCGATCAGGGTGAGGGCGTGCAGCTGCCGCCGCTCGGACGGCAGGTCGGGGCGGGCGCGGGCGACGGTCCGGTCGAGCTGGGCCAGCAGGGGCCGCATGTAGGCCTCGGCCACGTCGTGGAGGGCGCCCGTGGGGTCGGCCAGCTCTCGCGCCATGACCCGCCCCGACCAGCCGCTGCCGGTGGAGAACAGCCGGGCCAGGAAGGCGCTCACGAAGCCTCGCACCTCGTCGGCCACCGCCTGGTCCTCCCGCGGCGCGGGCACCGGGTGCCCCCGCCGGGCGGTCTCGAAGGCGTACCGCAGCACCTGCCGGTACAGCTGCTCCTTGTCGCCGAAGTGGTAGTTGATCGCCGACACGTTGGTCCCCGCCCGCTCGCAGATCCGCCGCACCGTGGCCCCGCGATACCCGTGCGCGGCGAACACCTCGCCGGCGGCGTCGAGCAGCCGCTCGCGGGTGGGGAGGGTGGTGGTGGGATCGTCAGCCACGGGACCTCGGGGAGGGTGGGGGGCTATTCGAACGCCTGTTTGAAACATGCGTTGGGGGCGCAGGATAGGCAAGGGTCACGGTCCAAAGGGGCAGAAGTCGCGCCGCCGCCCGCGGCAAATCCGAGCTGACACACCCTGAGGCCGCGACCGACGCCCGCCCGCAGCCGATCGTCGCCCAAGGAACCAAGTGCGAGCGAAACCGTGTTCGCGGCATACGCCTTCGCCTGCGCCGGCCTCTGCATCTGGGAGACGCGACGTCTCGCGGGGAGCGCAGCAGACGCTGCCGACTAGACACTCGCGCCCCACCTCGCGAGCGAAACGCGCCTGCGCTGGGGGAGATCCAGCTTACGGATGTCGTTCCTCGTCTCGATTCAGGAGCGCTCCCCGCGGCTCCGCGCCTCTGCGCTGAAAAGGCGGTCGCCAAGGAGCGGCTCCTGAGCAGCGGCAGCGTGAGGGTGCCTGCGCCGCAGCGGCAGCCTCCCGCGCCTCCCTCTATTCCTCCGCGTCTCCTGGGCCTACCGTCGTCGGCGGAAGCAACTGGGTCCGAGACCGGTCTCGCTCCGACTTGTTTCCGCTGAGGGGAAACAACGCTCCTCGAGCCCGGGGTCGAGGCGAGTCGGTTCCGCTATGGGGAACCAACTCCGATCGAGACCGGTCTCGACTCGACTTGTTTCCCTTCGCCCGCGCGCCTCCTACCGGCAGATCGGCTTCGCCCGGGGCGACCCCGCCGCGAACTCCTGCGAC
>JAWLGW010000793.1:0-3899 GCA_041690735.1 Planctomycetota bacterium | reverse complement strand
CCTGGACGCCGCCGGCCCGCCACCCGGCGAGGCGCGGGCCCGCGCACCCCCAGTCGGTGAGGGTGGTGGGGATCTCGACCTCCAGGCTGCCGCGCTCGATGTTCGGGTTCCACTCCTTGAAGTGGAGGTGGGGCGGGAGCTGGCGGTGCTCGAGCGCCAGGGCGACCTTGATCAGGCCGCCGATCCCGGCCGCCAGCTCCATGTGCCCGACGTTCGTCTTGAGGGAGCCGAGCCAGAGCGGTCGCTCGCGCGGACCGCCGTAGACCGCCTCCAGGGCGTGGAGCTCGATCGGGTCGCCCAGGGGCGTGCCGGTCCCGTGGGCCTCGATGTAGCTGACCTGCGCGGGCTGCAGCCCGGCGCGTTCGAGGGCCTCGCGCAGCACGAGCTGCTGGGTCGGGCCGTGGGGCGCCGTCATGGCCTGGCCCGAGCCGTGGGCCAGCGCCGACCCGCGGATCACGGCGAAGACTCGGTCGCCGTCCGCCTGGGCGTCCTCCAGCCGCTTGAGCAGCGCGATCCCGCAGCCCTCGCCCCGGCCGTAGCCGTCCGCGGCCGCGTCGAACGTCTTGCAGCGCCCGTCGGGGGCGAGCATGCGCGCCTGGCTGAAGGCGATGAAGCTCATGGAGAGCGCGAAGATGTTGGCGCCGCCGGCGAAGGCCAGGTCGCACTCGCCGCGGCGGAGGCTGTCACAGGCGACGTGGACCGAGACCAGCGACGCCGCGCAGGCGGCGTCGACGGTGTAGCAGGGACCGTGGAGCCGGAGGGTGTGGGAGAGCAGCCCGCCGTTGCTGCTGGGGGTGCTCCCCAACAAGGAGTAGCCGGTCACGTTCTGACGCTGCAGGCTGCTGTAGCCCGACGAGGTGGCCGCCAGGAAGGTCCCGGTTCGGCTGTGACGGAGGGCCTCGGGAGGGATCTGGGCGTGCTCGAGCGCCTGCCAGGCGACCTCGAGGTTGAGCCGCTGCTGAGGGTCGAGGTAGTCCGCCTGATGGGCCGTGATCCCGAAGAAGGCGGCGTCGAACGCCTGGGGTGGGGGATCGGTCAGGTAGCCGGCCCGGCGCACGTAAGAGCGCTGGCGGGTGAGCGGCACCGGGTCGTAGAAACCCTCCAGCGGCCACCGTTCGGGGGGCAGGTCGCAGGTGGCGTCGGTGCCGGCGCGGAGCAGGTCCCACAGGGCGTCTACGCCCTCGGCGCCGCCGGGGAAGCGGCAGCCCATGCCGATCACGGCGATCGGGGCGGCGGGGTCAGGCGTCACGGCGCTCTCCCGGGACGTCGACCCGTCCCGCCAGCAGGGTCCGCGAGCGACGGAACATGGGGTGGTCGCCGACGATGTCGGCGAAGACGCGGGTCTGCTCGGGCGGCATCGCGTCAGCCAAGGCGAGGTCGGGGAAGGTCTCCCGCACCAGGGGGACCGCCACCCGGAGCGCGAAGCAGCGGTCGAACTCGTCCAGGATCGCCACCCGCATCATCTCGGCGGCCTCCAGCCGCTCCTGGTCGCTCGCGCCCAGGGCGGCGACGTGCGCCATGTCGGTCCGCAGGTGCTGGGCCTCCTCGCGCATGTGGCACTCGTGCACGGCGCGCCAGGCGGGCTGGATCTCGGCCCGCGCGCTCAGGCGCTTGTGAATGTAGAGCGTGACCTCCTCGAAGAAGACCACGTGGCACCAGAACATGAGGTGACTGGCGAACGGGCTCAACACGCGCCGGACCTCCGTGCCGGTCGGGTCGCAGCCGCTCTCCACGAAGACGCGGTCGAAGGCGAAGCTCCACTCGGGGCGCTGGTCGCGGAGGTGGTCGGCGTAGCGGCGGAACATGGCGATGTGCTTGAGCTCTTCGTCCCGCAGGAGGACGTTGCTCTGGCGCTGCAGCAGGGGCGGCTCGTCGGCGAAGAAGTCGATGATCTGCTTCTCGGCGATGATGAAGCCCTCGCAGGTCAGCAGCGCGTACGACCACTGGAACAGCTCCCAGGCCTCAGGGTGAGCCTGGAGCGCGGCGGCGTCGACCCCCAGGTCCGCCAGCATGTCCGGGCTGACGTAGAGGCCGGGCTCGCTCAGGCGGTCCCAGGGAACGTCGGCCTCCAGGTCGAACTGATAGCTCGTCTTGCGGGCGTCGAGGGGGCCGAGGTGCTCGTCGAGGCCCGGGTAGAAGGAGAGGCTGTCGGGGGCGGTCATGCGCGCTCATCCTGCGGCGAGGGGAGGCTGGCGTAGCGCTGGGCTACGTCGCTGACGGTCGGGTGGTCCCACACGATCGTGGGCGAGACGCGGCGACCGATGTGGCGCTCGAAGCGCTCGGCGAGGGCGGTCGCGGCCAGGGAGTCGAGGGGCAGGTCGGTCAGCTCGGTGGCGCCGTCGAGCTGGGCGGGGTCGAGGTCGAGCACCTCGGCCAGGGCCGTGACCAGCCACCGCTCCAGCTCGGCGGCCGAGCGCGGCGGGGCGGGCGCGCGCTCGGCGCTCGGGCCGGACGGCGGAGGCGGCGGCCCGTCGTGCAGCGCGCGCCGCAGCCGGTCGGTCAGCCGTCGTCCGGCGGGGCTCTCGCCCGCGGGCGCGGCCACGGGCGACGCCAGGTCGGGGCGCGCCTCCTGGACGAGTCGCAGCGCGATGCGCAGCCCGAGCGCTGCGTCGAGGTCGCGGGCCACGGCCTCCTCGAGCGAGGAGGCTGCGGCGTCGCGCTCGTCGTCGCTCACCTCCAGCGCGGCGAGGCAGATCTGGGCGACGGCGCGCGCGTCGGCCTGGCTGACGGCCAGCCAATCGAGCGCGGCGCGCCAGCGCGGCTGCAGGTCGGGGGCGGCGGCGAGCCGCGCGGCCAGATCGCGCGCCCGCTCGGCCGCCAGCAGCGCGTGGCCCCAGCTCCGCAGCTGCTCCTGCGCCAGGGAGAGGCTGCCTGCCGGCGGCAGGTCGCCCCCACCCACCAGCTCGTCGAACAGCCGGTCGAAGGCGAAGCCGTCCGCGGGGCGCTGGTCCCGGAGGCCGTCGCCCAGCCGGCGAAAGACGGCGACCTGCGCCTGCGCCCGCTCGCGCAGCCGCGTCAGCTCGGGGCGCGCTCGCAGGGTCGGCGTGGCGTCGAGGAACTCCGCCAGCCGCGTCGCGTCCTGCACGACCCGCTCGCAGATCGCCAGGGCGGCGGACCACTGGAGCAGCTCCCACGCCTCCGCCTCGGCGCGGAGGGGAGCGGCGTCCACGCCCAGGTCCGTGAGCAGATCGCTCGGCAGCGCGTCGCCGGGGCGGTCGTCGTCCCAGGGGATCGCGGGGTCCACGTCGGGCGCGGCGGCGCCGAGGCGAGCCAGGGCCGCGGGCAGGTCGCGGTACATGGAGTCGAGGGCGGTCACGCTCGGCCTCGGCGTCCCGTGCTCGTGACGACTCCGCTCACAGGGCGCCGTCCAGGACCACGGTCTGTCCGGTCAGGTAGGTGTTCTCCAGGGCCAGCCAGCGGACCAGCTCGGCGACCTCGGCCGGTGTGCCGGGGCGACCCAGCGCACAGTGGGCGAGGTAGTCGTCGCGCCGGCTCCCGATCAGGCGGCGACCCGACTCGGTCTCGAGGTAGCCGGGGGCGATCAGGTTGACCTTGACCCCGCGCGGGCCGAGCTCCTCGGCCAGCGCGCGCGCGAGGCCCTCCAGCGCGGCCTTGGCGGCGGCCCAGTGGGGCGGGGCGGGGATCCGCTTGACCGCCGCCACGGCGCCCAGCAGGACCACGTTGCCGCCGCCGGCCACCAGGGCTCGCTCGGCGGCGCGCACGGCGAAGAAGGCGCTCTTGGCGTCGACCGCCTGGGTCGCGTCCCAGGTCGCCTCGTCGATCGCGCTCAGCCCGACGCCGGCGGCTGCCTCGTCCGGGAGCGGCGGCCGCGTCCCGATGCAGTGGATCAGGGCGTCCAGGCCGCCCAGGGCCGCGATCGCCTCGAGCACGGCCGCTTC
>JAWLGW010000792.1:0-3902 GCA_041690735.1 Planctomycetota bacterium | reverse complement strand
CGTCCCGGTGCAGGTGCTGGAGGTGGCGCTGTTCACCTTCCGCTCGGTGCGCAGCCTGCACGTGAGCGTGGAGGGCTCGGGCCGGGCCTCGTCGACCGCCGACTCCCGCGGGCCGGGCACCACCGTGACGCCGCCCGACCTCGGCCTGTTCCTCATGGCCATCGAGCGGTTCACGAGCGACGTGCGGGCGCCCGACAGCTGGCGCAAGAGCGGCCTCGAGTCGGAGCTGCAGGACGAGCACGCCAAGGCGAACCGGCTGATCGGCCCGCTCAGCGGCATGATCCGCTCCTGGCAGCAGAACGAGCGCGGCTTCTACGACGCCTACGACGTGCGCACCAGCGGGCGGGCCGTGCGGACCCGCTCCCTGGCGGCGCAGGCCTTCGCGGTGCGCGGGCTGCTCGCGACGCACCGGGCGGTGGCCGAGGACGACCCGGGCTCCCCCTTCTTGAAGGCCGCCCTGGACGCGATCCGGTGGATGGACGAGACCCTGTGGGACCACGACGTCGGCGCGTACGTGGAGACCGACTCGCAGGGGGAGCGGCGGGCGCCGCTGCTGGGGGCGCTCGCCACGCTGGGCGCCCTGCGCGAGCTCGGGCTCGCCACCGGCGACGGACGCTTCCTGCTCCGCTACCGCCAGTACCTCGAGGGGCTGAGTGAGCGCGGCCTCCAGCGCGAGGCCGGGGCCGCGGCCCCGGGCCTGGTGCCCGTGGTGACGTATGGGGCTGCTCCGGGCAGCAAGTAGGCGCACGTTGACGCAGGCGCGGCCGGCGTTGTCGCTGGTGATTCCGGCGTACGACGAGGCGCCGCGGCTCGAGGAGACGTTCGCGGCGATCGACGCGTGGTTGCAGGACCTCCCCTGCGAGCCGGTCGAGGTGCTCCTCGCCGACGACGGGAGCAACGACGACACCCTGGCGCTCATGCAGCGCTACGCGGCCAGCCGCCCGCAGGTCTCGGCGCTGGCCCTGCCGCACCGGGGCAAGGGGCCGACGGTCCGCAGCGGCATGCTCGCCGCCCGGGGGGAGCGGGTGCTGTTCTCCGACGCGGACTTCTCGGCGCCGCTCGACCAGCTGCCGCGCCTGCTGGCGGCGCTGGACGCCGGGGCCGACGTGGCGATCGGCTCGCGCGAGGGGCACGGCTCCCGCCGCGAGGGGGAGCCGCGGCTGCGCCACGTCATGGGCCGCGGGTTCAACCTGCTGGTGCAGGCGCTGGTGGTGCCCGGGATCGACGACACGCAGTGCGGCTTCAAGCTGTTCCGCCGGGACGCAGCCCAGGCGGTGTTCGGCCGCCTGCAGCGCTACGGGGAGGACGCCCCCGAGGCGCGGGGGCCCAGCGTCACCGCCTTCGACGTGGAGGTCCTGTTCCTGGCCCGCAAGCTCGGCTACCGGATCGCCGAGGTGCCGGTGCGGTGGGTGTACGCCGAGGGCTCCAAGGTCCGCCCGGTGCACGACGCGATCCGCATGGCGAACGACGTCCTGTCGGTGCGGCTCAACGAGCTGTGCGGCCGGTACGAGGTCTGACCGGGGGCTGCCGCTGGTGCGGGAGCTCGTTGCGACGCGACCAATGAAGCAGGAAGGCAGGAAGAGAGGGACGGACGGCATCCTCGCGTGGTCAACGCAGCGGGCCCACTGTCCTGACAACGGAGTCCGTCGTCGAGTCGCTGAAGAATGAACCGCAGAGATCACAGAGATCGCAGAGATTCGCTGAGGTCTTTCTCTGCGTTTCTCTGCGCTCTCCGCGGTTCCTCTCCCTGCCTGCGCGTCCCACGCGACGCTCCCGAACCCCGCAGCACCCCTCCCTGGTTTCCTGCTCTCCTGTTTCCTCGTCCGGAACTTCGAGGCGCCCCCCGCGGCCGCGACGGCAGCTTGGCGGCCGTCCTCTCGCGTAGGATGCGCCCGTGATCTCGGGAGAGGAGCTCGCGTTCGTCCGCCTGGCCATGCGCCGGCGGCTGCTCGACGCCAACGAGGTGCGCGAGGCGGTCGAGCGCAAGAAGTGGGACACCCCCAACGCCGCGCTGCCCGAGATCCTGATCGGCATGGGCGTCCTCGACGAGGGGCAGGCGACCGAGCTGCGGGGGGCCCTCCGCGACGGCGGCCGGGACACGCCCGCCCGGCGGGCGCGCGCGACCATGGTCGCGCAGGACCCGCGGGTGGCCGGCAAGGGGCCCACCAAGATCCCCCTCGACGAGCCCGAGCCCGACGAGGAGACCATGGACGAGGCGGCGCCGGCGCAGCTGGGCCCGTATCGCCTGGTGAAGCTCCTGGGCGCCGGGGCCATGGGCGCGGTGTACCACGCCCGCCACGTGGAGCTCGAGCGCGAGGTGGCGCTCAAGCTGCTCATGTCCGAGGGGGCGCCCAGCCCGCGGGCGGTGCAGCGCTTCAAGCGTGAGGCCCGCCTGGCCGCGCGCCTCGACCACCCCAACGTGGTGCGGGTGTACGAGGCGGCGCAGGACAAGGGCTACCACTACATCGCCATGGACATGGTGCGCGGCCCCTCGGTGGCCGAGCTGATCACCCTGGGGGAGATGTCGCCCCGGCGGGCGGTGTACGTGATCCGCCGGGTGTGCGACGCGGTCGCCTACGCCCACGAGCGGGACGTGATCCACCGCGACCTCAAGCCCGCCAACATCCTGGTGGAGGAGGCGAGCGGGGAGGCGCGGGTCACCGACTTCGGCCTGGCCGTCCTGGCCGAGGGCGGCGACGACGACCGCCTGACGCGCACCGGCGCCGCGGTCGGGACGCCGGCCTACATGGCCCCCGAGCAGGTGCGGGGGCAGCTGGACCGGATCGACGGGCGCACCGACGTGTACGCCCTGGGCGCCACCTTCTACGAGATGCTCACGGGCAAGCCCCCCTTCGAGGCCACCACCTTCCTCGAGCTGGCCAAGCTGATCTGCGACGCCCCGCCCACCGCGCCCCGCAAGCTCAACCCGGCGGTGCCGCGCGACGTGGAGACGATCTGCCTCAAGGCGCTGGAGAAGTCGCCCGAGCACCGCTACCCCACCGCCGCCGCCATGGCCGCCGACCTGGCGGCCTTCCTCAACGAGGAGGAGATCGCCGCTCGGCCGCCGGGCCCGGTGGTGCGCGCGGGCCGGTGGGCTCGCCGCCACCCGGTGCTGGTGGCCGCCCTCGGCTGCCTGCTGACGGTGGCGGCCGGGGGGCTAGGGCTGTACCTGATCCAGCCCGGCACGGTCGAGGTGGTGACCACTCCGGCCGGGGCCGAGGTGCTGGTGGATGGTCGCTCCTACGGCTCGACACCGCGGGGCGGCGGCCCCCTCCGGTTCGAGCTGCCGGCGGGGCGGCACCGGCTGCGGTTCCGCCTCGAGGGCTACCTCGAGCGCGCCATGGGGATCGACGAGGTGCGGGTGAACCACCTCGGGAGCCACCAGGTCACGGGGCAGCTGGTGTCGACCCGCGGGCTGCTGCGGGTGACCAGCGCCCCCTCGGCGGCGCGCGTCACCGTCGAGGCCCTGGGCGGTGAGGGCGAGGCGCCGCGGCGGGTTGAGGAGGGGACGACCCCCTTCCTGGCCTCGCTGGAGCAAGGGCGCTACCGGGTGCACCTCCACCCCGAGGGGTTCGTGGCGCCCCCGCCGCGCGAGGTGACGGTCGCCCCGGGCGGCGCCGAGGAGGAGGTCGCCTTCGGCGCGCTGGCGCCCGACGAGGCGGCCCTGGTGGTGACCGCCTCCCCCGAGAACGTGACGCTGCGCCGACCCCCCGCGGACGAACCCCTCGCGTCGCCGGCCGAGCTCCGCGGCGCTGGCGCCCACCAGGTCGTGGGCGAGAAGGTGGGCTGGCTGGGCGCCGCCGTGCAGGTCGAGGTCCCCGAAGGGATGCGGGTCGAGCGCCGCCTGACCCTGGCCCCGCTCCTGGCCTATCGGCGGGCCCTCGAGGGGCGCCTGGTCGGCC
>JAWLGW010000791.1:0-3905 GCA_041690735.1 Planctomycetota bacterium | reverse complement strand
AGGTCTACACGGCCTACGTCACCGAGGGCGCCACCTCCAAGGAGCGCCTGGAGCGTCTGGGGGCCCTGCGCAAGGACGTGGAGCAGCGGGTCAAGGAGCTCAACGAGGAGCGCAAGCCGGCCAAGAAGCGGCCGGTGGGGGCGATCGAGCCCGACAGCGCCTTCCAGCAGGCGGTGGCGCTCGACTACCTGCAGGACTCGGCGGGCGCGCGCCCGACCCTGGAGGCCTTGAGGGTGCTGGCGCTGGTGCGCGAGTGCACCTCCTGGTCGGCGACCACCAAGCTGGTGCTGGCCTGCGCCCTGGAGGCCTTCACCCGCGACGAGGCCTTCATGAAGGCCGATCACGCGGGCAAGCTGCAGGCGATCAAGCGGGTGGCCGAGGACGACGCCATGCTCTCGGACCACGAGCGGACGGTCGTGGAGAACATGGTCCTGGGGGAGTGGATGAGCCGGCGCCTGGCCGAGGGGGCCACCCCGGAGGAGCTGGCCGCGGAGCTCAAGCAGCTCAAGGACCGCCGGCAGATGTGCTTCTTCACCTACAGCTGGGCCAACGGGATCCTGGAGCAGCTGGCGGCGGTGCGAGGGCGGCTGACCAAGAGCGGCGAGTAGCGGCGGGCGGCGCTACCGCTCCTCCGAGTCTCGACCCGGCAGCGCCGCCGCCTCCTCGGGGGTGGCGTCGCGCACGGTGCCGGTGACGTCGATCACGTCACCGGCGCCGCGCGCGGGCCGCGGACCGCGCCGCCCCGGCGCCCCGGCGCCGACGCCCGTCACCTGCACCCGCCCCTGCGCCCAGCGCCGCGCCAGGCGCGCCAGCAGCGAGCGGACCGGCGGCACCAGCAGGGCGAAGCCGGCGGCGTCGGTGATCACGCCCGGCGTCACCAGGACCGCGCCCGCCACCAGGATCAGCGCTCCGTCGAACAGCTCGCGGGTCGGCACGCCGCCTTGCGCCAGCTGCTCCTGGATCTGGCGCAGGGTCCGCAGCCCCTGCCAGCGGGCCAGCGCGGCGCCGACCACGCCGGTGGTCACGACCAGGAGCAACGTGGGCCCCAGGTGGATCGCCTGCCCGATCCGGATCAGGAGCATCAGCTCGACGACCGGCAGGACGGTGAACGCCAGGAGCAGGAGGGGGAACAAGCGCATCGCGCCCATGGTGCGGGACCCCGGACGAGTGCGCCAGTGTGGTTTGCGGGGGGGCTTCGCCCCCGAGGCTGTCGCAATAGAGAGGAACTCACCTCTCTTGCGTGCCCGTGTCCGTGCCCGTGCCCGCGGGGTTTCGGGTACGGACACGAGTGAGCTGCCGCTGCATCTTGGGACAGCCTCCCCCCACGTTCCCCCCCAAGAGGCTCCGGCGGAGGTGCGGGCGCCTCCTCCTCGCATCGCGAAACGCTGCCTCGGCAGAGGAGCTGTCCTTCAGCTCGGCTCCACCCGTTCGGGACTGCCTGCCCTACCCTGCGCTAGGCCAGCGCCAGGCCTAGGGGAATCGATGAGCCGAGCCCTCGGGGGGGACTGGAGGTAGACTGGCCACGTGCTCCACCCCAGCGACATCGTGGCGGCGAAGCTGCTGGTGCAGCTCGGCGACGCTCGGGCCGACCAGCTCCAGCGGGAGCTCGCCGCGGTCGACGCCGACCCGCAAGGGGCCGTCGACCTGGTGGCCCGGCTGGCGCGCGCCGGCGCCCTCGACGCGCCCCGGGTCACGCGGATCCGCCGTTACGTCGCCCTGTTCGAGCACGTCCGCCGCGAGGCGATCTACCTGCGCATGGTGGAGAAGCACGCCCCTCCGCTCTCCACGGAGGCGATCAGCGAGCGCCTCGCGCGGATCGAGCGGAGCGACTACCGCACCCACGTCGCGGCGGTGCTGGTGGAGCAGGGCGCCCTCGACGTGAAGCAGGCGCGCGAGCTGGACCGCAAGACGCACCAGGCCATGCGCCGCGAGGACCTCAAGGTCCTCGAGCGCTACCGGGGGCAGCGGTTCGAGGGCGTCGGCCGACCGCTGGTCCGGGAGGAGCGCCTCCACACCCAGGTGTTCAAGGTCAGCACCTTGTTCCGCTCCCGCGAGACCCTGGCCCGGGTCAAGCGCGCGATCGTCCGCCTCACCGAGGAGGAGGGGGCGCCGCCCCGCGAGGCGCAGTTCGAGTTCGTCCCGGCGGAGCTGGAGGGGTCGAGCGAGGAGGTGGCCCTCGATCCGGACCGGCGCCGGCAGCTCGAGCAGATGGACACCGCCCGGCTCAAGGCGCCCGAGCCTCCTCCCGAGGAGGAGGAGGCGGAGGCGGGCGACCTGCGCGACCTCCACGCGATCGGCCCCTATCAGGTGGTGGAGTGCATCGGGCAGGGCGGGATGGGCGCCGTGTTCCTCGCCCAGGAGGAGGGCGTGGGGCCGATCGTGGCGGTCAAGGTGCTGCTCACCGACCGGGCCTCGGCCGACGACGTGGCCCGCTTCCGTCGCGAGGCGCGGATCTCCTCCCTGCTCCGCCACCCGAACGCGGTCACCCTGATCGACGAGGGCGTCACCAGCGACGGGCTGTCGTACATGGTGATCCCCTTCTACGCGGGGAAGGACCTCAAGTCGGTCCTCGAGGCGTCGGGGCCGCTCCACCCCGAGGAGGCCTTCCACTACTTCGAGCAGCTCCTCGCGGGGCTGGAGGCGGTCCACCAGGCGGGGGTCGTGCACCGCGACCTCAAGCCCGAGAACGTGTTCGTGCTGGCCGGCAGCGACCGTGAGGTCCGGATCGTCGACCTCGGGATCGCCCGCCTCATGGACGACGACCTGCCCGCCGCCGACCGCGCCTTCCGCACCAAGGCGGGGGTCGTGTCCGGAACGCCCGCCTACATCGCGCCCGAGAGCGTGACGGACGACCCGATCGACGGCCGGACCGACATCTACTCCGCCGGGATCATGCTGTACGAGATGCTCACCGGTCGGAACCCGCTGTACGCCGAGACGCCCTACGACTACCTGCGCGAGCACCTGGTCGGTGTGCCGCTGACCTTGTTCCAGGGGCGCAAGGACAAGTCGTGGCACCCCGACCTCGAGGCCCTGGTGGCGAAGATGCTCGCCAAGGAGAAGGCGGACCGCCCCCCCTCCTGCCAGGCGATCCTCCACCTGCTGCAGGGCGGCCTCCGCGAGGCCGCGGTCGCGCAGTTCGAGCAGCCGCCCGTGGCGCCCAGCCCGGACGGCAGCGGGCTCTTCAACAGCTTCTTCAAGATGTTCAAGTAGCCAGACGGCAGGGACGCCGCCGTCCCGCGGGACGCCTGAGTCCCGCTCGCCGCGCTCCCTGGCCCACCCGCCGCGCTCAGCGACGCTCCCCGCCGAGCCGCGCGCTGGCGCGCCGTTTGCCCTCACTTTCGGCGGGACGAGGTCGCAGGAGGCGCCGCAGCAGCCGGGAGGTGACATGGCCGAGCCCCACCCCGCCAAGGTCGGCTGGAGCGGCGAGCACCTCCGCCTGCTGTTCGGGCAGGTCCCTGGGGCGATCTGGACCACCGACCGCAGCCTGAGGTTCACCTTCGGGGTGGGTCGTCCGCCGGGCCGGGGGGCCCGCCTGGAGTGGGACCGGGTGGTCGGCACCCGCCTGTACGACCTCGTCGGCAGCGACGACCCCCGCGAGCCCGTCGTCGCCCACCACCTGGCGGCGCTGGCCGGTCGCTCCAGCAGCCTGGTCTATCGGTTCCGCGGGCGCTGGTACCAGGTCCGCGTCAAGCCGTTCCTCGACGCCGAGCAGCGCGTCGCCGGCTGCATGGGCGCCGCCCTCGACATCACCGAGCGCCTCGAGGTGCAGGAGCGCCTCGAGCGGAGCGAGGCGCGCCTGGCGGAGGCTCAGCGCGTGGCGCACGTGGGCAGCTTCGAGTGGGACGCCCAGGCCGACGAGGTCGCCTGGTCGGACGAGCTGCTGCGGATCTACGGCCTCGAGC
>JAWLGW010000790.1:0-3905 GCA_041690735.1 Planctomycetota bacterium | reverse complement strand
CCTGCTCACCGAGGAGCCGACCTTCGCTGGCATGTTGGCGGCCGCCTTCGACCAGCTCCGGCAGGCGGGCGCCGATCGCCCCGCGATCGCAGCCCGCCTGCTGGAGGCGCTTCGGTCCATCGGCGCCGCGGCGCGCACGGAGCTCGCCCGCGAAGCCGTCGCCGAGCAGGCGATCCTCGTCGAGCGCGCCGCCATGACGGGCATCGGCGAGCGGCACGACCGCGACGACGTCACCCGCCGCTTCCGCGCCGTGCGCGCGACGGTGGGCCAGCGAGAGCGGGCCTCCGCGGGCTGACCCGTCAGGCGTCGAGGTCGTGCGGCTGGCGGGCGAAGCGGGACGCCAGGCCGGTGGCGAACCGCAGCAGCGCCTCGCGGTCCGCCTCGGGCAGGTGCGCCAGCTTGCCGTCCAGCAGGCCCTCGGCGCTGCGCCGGGCCAGGCGGCGGAACCGCTCCTCGCGCACCAGGCGCGCCGCCTCCTCGATCACGATCGAGCGGGCGCGGTCGACCTCGCTGTCGAGCCGGGCCCGGTTGAGGCGCGCCGCCAGCTCGAGGTCCTCCAGGGCCACCAGCACCACGCCGTCCCGCTCGGCCACCGCGGGCTCGACGTCGCGGGGGATCCCCATGTCGCACACGATCAGGGGCCGCTCCACCCCCGCCAGCGCCCGGGCGGCGAGGGCCGCGTCGAAGGCGTCCGCGGGGAGGACCGGCCGGGACGCCGAGGTGGCGGTGAACACCAGGTCGACCCAGCCGGGCGGGTCGGCCAAGAAGGCCTCCAGGCCGAGCGCGCGCCCCCCGTAGGTCGCCGCCAGCTCCTCGGCCGACGCGACCGTCCGGTTCACGAACAGCCGCTCGCCCGGGCTGTCCTGGAGGACCTTGGCGATCTCGTGGGTCATGGCCCCCACGCCGACCAGCACGCTCACGCCGGGCCCCTCGGCGCCGAAGTGCTGCCGGATCTTGCTGACCGCCAGCGAACCGACCGAGACCGGCCGGGTGGTGAGGCCGGTGCGGGCGCGCACCACCCGCGAGCACAGGCGCGCCCGCTCGAACAGCCGCTCCAGGGCTGGGCCGGCCAGCCCCTCCTCTCGCGCCAGCGCCAGCGATCGCCGCACCTGCCGCGCGATGTCGCTCTCGCCCACCACCAGGCTGTCGAGGGAGGCGGCGGTCGCGAACAGGTGCTCGACCACCGCCCGGCCGGTGCGGCAGTGGAGGTGATCCTCGCCGACGGCGGGCCCTCGGGCCGAGAAGAAGGCGGCCGCCTGCCGGCGCAGCGCCGCCTCGTCGGGCCGCTGCTCGAAGGCGAGGTAGCACTCCACCCGGTTGCAGGTGGCGAGGTAGACCAGCTCCTGGGCGCCCAGCGCGTCCGCCAGGGCGTGACGCGCCTCCCGCGCCTCGGGCGGCAGCACCAGCGCGCCCAGGGCGTCGAACCCGACCTCCCGGAAGGAGGTCCCCACCACGGCGACAGGCTTCTCCAGCGGCACCGGCCCAATGGTAGCGGAGGAGCTCGGACTCGCCGAGGTTCGCTGAGACGGATCCGAGCCGGCTGTGAACGACGCGCCCGCGCTCGAGCGCGGGCGCAGGTCACGGCTGTGACCCTCCTGAACCGCTTCGTCTCGCCCGTGTACGAACCGACCTGCTCCGCTCCGCGCGGCCTCAGCTTGCGCCCGGACGCGCCCGGTCCCGCCGCTCGTTGGCCCGCGCTGTGTTCTCGAGCGAGGCGAAACGGAGGGAACATGAAGCCCACGGGACTCGCCCCGCTCGCCGCGCTCCTGACCACGTTCGCCCTGACCGCCCCCGACGCCGCCGCGCAGGGGCGGACGTTCGTCCCCCAGCCCCGGGTCCCGCGGGTCCCCGGCGCCGACCCCGGCGCGGAGCCCGAGCCCGAGCCGCCGCGGCCGCCCCTCCCCGACCTCGCCGACGTGGCCTACCACCCCGAGGCGGCCACGGTCACCGGACGCCTGGCGCCGACCCGCTTCCGACCCGACACCGGCCGCGCCGCCGTCCTCCTGCCGGGAGACCCGGTCAGCGGCGCGACCCCGACCGAGGTCGCCGCCGGAGCGGTCGCCGCCGACGGCACGTTCGAGGTGACCCTGCCGCAGCGCCTGCTCGACGGTCAGCCGCGCCGCCTCGAGGTCCGCGTCTCCGCCCGCAGCCTCCTGGGCGCTCCCTTCCGGCTCACGGCGGCGCTCGAGGCGACCCTCACCGCGACCGCCCCGGTCGAGGTGGAGCGCGCCTTTCCGCGCTGGGTCCCGCGCGAGGAGTTCGAGGACAAGGTGCGCCAGTACGAGGGCGCGCTCCTGGGCCTGAGCTACGCCGGAGTCTCGTGGGTGGCCAAGCTGCGCTTCCCCAGCCGACACCGCGCCGACGCCTTCACGCGCGACGCCGACGAGGCGTTCCGCGCCCGGGTCCCCGAGGTCCCCGAGCACACCCTCACGGGCACGGTCGGCCGTCCGCTCGCTGCGCAGATCCAGGTGCAGGGCGGCTCGGGCGGACCGGTCCTGTTCTCGGTGTGGGGGAAGGTGCCGGCCGGGGTGACGATCGACCGGCACGGCCTGTTCTCGGGCACCCCGCAGGAGACGGGCACGTTCACCTACCGGGTGATCGTGCTCGACCGCGCCTCCATGCGCGGGGTCGGCAGCGTCACGCTGGTGATCGAGGAAGCCCAGCGGCGCCGCGGCGTCCGCCGGCCGTGATGATCAGGGGGAGGTGCCTCGCCGCTCCTCTCGCCCGCTGGGTGCGGCCTTGATCCTCGGCCTCACCGGGATGCACGGCAGGACGCCGAGGCGCCGTCGGCTCTCCCGCTGACGGGAGCCGCGCCGCCCCGGCGCAGCACGAGCCGAGGCTCCGCCGGCTCCTCGACCGAGTGAGACCGATCGGGCGGCGCCGGGCGGTGACCGCTCAGCGGTCGATCGCGTAGGTCGTCGCGCAGCCGCACTCGGCGCACTCCAGCTGCCAGCGCCACCACGTCCCCGTGACGTGTTCGACGCCGGCCGACTCGAGGCAGCGGGTGCGCTCGCTGGCGCAGACGCCGCACACGCGCGGGGCCTCCCACGGGGAGGGCGCCACCGTCGGCCGCGCGGGCGCGGCCGACCGCCAGGCGCAGCTCATGGTGCCGCCCATGGAGCGCCAGCGCGAGGTCCCCGACACGTCCAGGCCCGCCGTGGGCGGGAGCGGGGCCAGACGAGGCAACGGGGCCCCTGTCCGTCGAGCGTGGTGCCGCCGCGCCAGCGAGGCGACGAACGCCACGTCCAGCGGCTCACGGGGCACCGCAGCGAGGACGGCATCGACCGCGCCGAGCTCCGCCCCCTCCCTCGCCCGCAGCCACAGCTGACGGGCGCGGGCCAGCCGCTCTTGGTCCTCGCCCCGATCAAGCCCCTGGACCAGCTCCTCGAGGCTCATGCCAGAGAGGGCGAAGTCCCCGCTCGACCCGCCGTCGCTCCGAAGCGTGGCTTCAGCCATGGCGGAATCCTACCCCCACTCACCCAGCGTGACTGGGGGACGCCGCGAGGGCGGGGGTCGCGCCGGTTCTGAGCGGGGGCCTCGGAAGGCGGGTGGACCCGCGCGGGAGCGGGTCGCGCCCCGTTCCGGGTCGAGGGCCCGGTCAGCTCACCTCCTCGGGCACGAGGTGGGGCACCGGCCGAGCCCGCAGCCACAGCTCCCGCGCGGCCCCGAGGTCGCCGTCCCCGGCCCGGCGCACCTCGTCGACCAGGTCGTCCGCCGTCCCGCCGGTGGCTCCGCTGACGGACCGCGAGTGCGAGGTGGCCCGCCTCTGCGGTGCAGGGACCGCGTCGATCGCGCGCCGCCAAGAGATCTCGGCCAGCTCACCCACTCCTCTCCCAGGGCGGTTCTCCCTCCGCGAGCTCCCCCCAGAAGCGGACCTCCTGTCTTTAGGAGGCGGTGAGCGCTCA
>JAWLGW010000789.1:0-3911 GCA_041690735.1 Planctomycetota bacterium | reverse complement strand
CGGCGGCCGACGCCTGACCGGTAGGCTCGACGGCGGCCGACGCCTGACCGGTGGGCTCGACGGCGGCGGAGGCCTGACCGGTGGGCTCGGCCGCCCCGGCGTCGAGCTGGTCGAGGCGCGCCAGCGCCTCGGCCTCCTCCTGCTGGCTCGGCCCCTCGCCCAGCGCCGCGTCCACGACCGGCGCCTGCTGGCCCGCAGCCGGCGCCGTGGCCGGGCTCTCCTGACCCTTGGCCGGCTCGGCAGCGGCGGCGACCTGTCCCGTCGGCTCGTCGCTCGGCTCCTGGCCGTCCATGCGCCGGGTGATCTGGTCGAGCACCCGCAGGCCGCCGCCGCGCTGCGCCCGCGGCTCCTGCAGGCTCGCCCGCTGATCGGCGGGCGCCGCCGCGAGCGCCTCGCTCTGCTGGCTGGCGGCCGCGTCAGCCTGGGCGTCGACCTCGGCGTCCGCCTCCTCCGGCGCGACGCTGCTCAGGGCCTGATCGATCGCCGCCCGGCTGCTGGCCGCCTGCTGGGCGGCCTCGTCGTCGGCGAACGGCTCCTCGCCCAGCTCGCGCGTCCACTCCGCCAGGGCGTCATGCTCCGGCTGCGCGGGCTCGTCCTGGGCCGCGGCGCTCGCCTGGCTGGCGCTGGCCTGGCTGGCGCTGGCCTGGCTGGCGCTGGCCTGGCTGGCGCTCGCCTGGCCGGGGCTCGCCTGCTGCGCAGCGGCGATCGCCTCGCCGGACTGCTGGCCGGCGTTGGCGCGGGCCAGCACCTCCTGCGAGGGCTCGAGCGGACCGTGGCTGGCGAAGTCATACGGCTCGCCGTCGGGCCCGCCCACGCGCCGCTCGGCCTGCCCCTGCTCGTTGCGGACCAGGAACACCGGCTCCTGCTCGTCGGCGGTCACGCCCACCAGCTGCGGGCCCTGAGCCTGGGGGTCCACGCCCGCCTGCACCGGGTCGCTCTGGCGGCCGCCCAGGCTGCGCGCCATGGCATCGACCTCGGACGCCTGCTGGGCGCTGGGGGCGAGCAGGATCGAGACCTGCCCGTCGGGAGTCTGCGTCATCTGGCTGACCCCGCCGCCGGGGGTCCGCTCCTCGAAGGCCTGATCGCCGTAGCGGACGAAGCCCTCGGGGTTGAGCTCCTGAGCCCGCTGGCTCGCCTGGCGGGTCTGGTCGATCCGCGCCACCAGCGCTCGCGGCGCCTCCTGCACGTCGATCGCGGCTGCGCGCTGTCCGGTGGCGTCGGGCGCGGTGAACACGCCCAGCGCCGCCGACTGCTGGGCGCTGCGGTCCACGGGCCCGCCCCAGGCCGCGTCGCGGACCCGGACCGCCTGGCCCTCGCGCTGCAGGCCCGGGCCCTCGATCACCACCAGCTCGGAGCCGCGCACGTCCACCACTGCGGGGGCTTGCTGGAACCGGCTGGCGACCTGGGTGGGCGCGAGGGGGTCGGTCAGCTCACCCATGAGGTGCGTGCCCAGGCCGAGGGAGGCCTGCGAGTCGCGCAGCCCCAGGCGGCGAATCCGCAGGTCGGGGGTGTCGACCTCCACGCCCGTGATCGCGATCGGCCGGCGGGCGGGCGGGCGCGGCTGGAGGGGCGTCTGTAGGGCCTGGTAGCGCTGCCCCAGCGGCAGCGGAGCGGCAGGCGGCGCCACCGGCACCCGCACCGGGCGCAGCCGGGTGCGCGTGGTGTCGAGCTCCTGCTGGAGCCCGCTCTGGTAGACCTGCCCCTGGATCGGGCCCCACTCACCGGCGCCCTGCTGCTCGGGCTGCGCCGCGGCCGCGCCAGCGGCGAACACGACCGCTCCCAGCGCTCGTGTGAATGCCTGAACCTTCATGGTTGCTCCCTGCCAGTCCTGATTCGCAAATCGTAGAGAAGCAGCCTCTGTACCGCGAAAAGAATCTCTCAGCCGCTGCTACACAACGACTTGCCGGCGTCCCTCCCTCGCCTTCGTTTCGCGGTGGGACCCGGTTGAAACGGATCTGCCTCCACTGTCGGCCCCAAACGCGTCGGGCGCGGGTGCGATCCTGGTGGACCGGAGGGAGCATGGCACGGAGCTACTGGCTGGTGAAGTCCGAGCCCGAGGTCTACGGCTGGGCCGACCTCGTTCGAGACGGCGAGACCCTGTGGGACGGGGTCCGCAACTTTCAGGCGCGAAATCACCTGCGCAGCATGCGCCGCGGGGACCGGGTCCTCTACTACCACAGCGTCAAGGCGCGGGAGGTGGTGGGCGTGGCCGAGGTGACGCGCGAGCACTACCCCGACCCGACGGCGGGCGACGACGACCGGTGGTCGGTGGTCGACCTCGCGCCGGTGGCCGCGCTGAAGCGGCCGGTGGGGCTGGGCGAGATCAAGGCGCAGCCGGCGCTGGCCGAGATCGCGCTCGTCCGTCAGGCGCGGCTGTCGGTCATGCCCCTCGAGAAGGCGGCCTTCGACGCGATCGTGAAGCTGGGGGGCGGCACCAGGCGCGTGAGCGGTTAGCGGCATACTCCTTTTCGCTCATCCAAGCGCGCCCCGCGGCCGAGGGCTACACATCGACCTGTAGAGGGGGCCGCGCGCTCCCGCGCGTGGGGCAGGGAGATGTCGTGACGCTGGAGCCCGACGACCTCGAGCGAGCCTTGCAGGCGGTCGAGGGGCTGTCGGCGCTGATCGAGCGGAGGGGCCGGGTGGTGTGGTCGAACGGCGGTGAGCGCGCGTTGGCCGAGGCGGGCCACTGGGCGGGCGCGCTCCGCGAGCCGGGCGGTTCGCTGTTCGAGGCGTTGAGCGAGGCGGCCCGCGCGGGCGACGCCGCCCCGGCCGCGCTGTCGCAGGCGCTGCGCGAGGCGCTGGGTGGAGCGGCGCTCCCCTGGGAGCTGCGCTACGTCTGGAGCCCTCACGCCGGCGGCGCGCGCCGCTTCTGGGTCCGCGTGTGCCCGGTCCCGGGTCGCGCGGGGCTGGCGCTGGTCCGGCACGTGGAGCTGACCGACGCCGTCCAGACAGGCTCCTCGGGCGACGACGGCCTGCACTGCGACCAGCGCCTGGAGGCGGTGGGGCGGCTCGCCGGCGGGGTGGCGCACGACCTCAACAACTTCCTCACCGCGATCTTTGGGTACTGCGACCTGCTGCAGCGGGCCCTCCCCACCGGGG
Source organism: Planctomycetota bacterium (assembly GCA_041690735.1). Classification (GTDB taxonomy): domain Bacteria; phylum Planctomycetota; class J058; order J058; family J058; genus JAWLGW01. Next base: position 812 of record JAWLGW010000789.1, on the reverse strand, counting down.
GCGCTCACCGCGACCTGGAGGAGATCCGCCTGGCAGGGCGGCGCGCGGCGGAGCTGACCCAGAAGCTGCTGGCGTTCGGGCGGCGGCAGGTCCTCCAGGCGCGCAGCGTCGCGCTGCCGGCGCTGCTGGCCGAGCAGGAGGGGGCGCTGCGCGCGTGGCTCGACCCGGCGCACACCCTCACGATCGAGGCCGCGCCCGACCTCCAGCCCCTGTGGGCCGACCCGGGCCAGCTGGGCGAGGCCCTCGCGAACCTGGTGACGAACGCGCGGGACGCCATGCCCGCGGCGGGGCAGGTGCGGATTCGCGCCTACCCGTCGGACGTGGCGCCTGGCGCCGCGCCGGGGCCAGTCCCGTCAGGCCGGTACGTGGTGCTGGAGGTGAGCGACACCGGCGAGGGGATCGACCCGGCGGTCCGGGCGCGGATGTTCGAGCCGTTCTTCACCACCCGGCCGGATCGAGCGGGGCTGGGGCTCTCGACCGTGTACGGGATCGTCGGGCAGAGCGGCGGCCACGTCGTCGTGGACAGCGCCCCCGGCGCCGGCGCCACCTTCCGCTTGTACCTGCGCGCCGAGCGCCGCGGCGGCGAGCGCCCGCGGCGGCCGGTCGACGCCGTCCTCGCGCCGGGCGCGACGGTGCTGCTGGTCGAGGACGAGGACTCGGTGCGGCGCCTGCTGCACGCGATCTTGTCGCGCCACGGCTACACGCCGCTCGAGGCGGCGGACGGCCTGTCGGCCCTGGAGGTGGCGCGGGCGCACGAGGGCCCGCTCGACCTCGTGATCACCGACGTCGTCATGCCCCGCATGAGCGGCGTC
>JAWLGW010000788.1:0-3915 GCA_041690735.1 Planctomycetota bacterium | reverse complement strand
GCAGTCGAGCGAGATGCTCGCCCTGCCGCCCGAGCAGGACCCGGCCCCGGTGCGCGAGTTCCTGGCGGCCAGCGGCGAGGGGCCGGCGCCCGGCCCCTCGTCGGGCTCGGAGGTGACCGAGTCGGGGCTGTGGCGGTGGCTCAAGCGGCAAATGCCCGGCAAGCCGGAGGGCAAGCCCGACGAGGGCTAGCCGAGGGCGGCCGGCGCGGCGTACAGGAAGGCGCCGGCGTGCCCGTCGCGCGCCAGCCGCTGCAGGTCGCTCAGGCGCGTGACCCGGCCGGGGAGATACGCCGCCTCGCGCGCCCGCGCCGCGGCGGCGAGCCCGCGGTGACGGCGGGGCGACTTGTGGACCAGGCCGATCGGACACAGGACGTCCACCAGCCCGGGCGCCAGGCGAGGCGCCGGCCCGAAGGCGCGCAGGCCGCGCCAGGTGCGGGTGGTGGGGGCGTGGAGCACCCGGGCGCTGCCGGCGAGCGGCCGCCCGAACAGCACCCGCTGCGCGCCGGGCCACACCTCCGCGGCGCAGCTCAACAGCTCGAGGGAGCTGGCGGCGAACCAGGTGCGCCGCGCCAGGCCGCGAGCCTCGAAGGCGCGGCGCAGCTCGCGCAGGGCCTCCGCCGGCGGGCCGTGACCCTGCTTGAGCTCCACGAGGTAGTGCAGGGCCTCGGCCTCGGGCAGGTCGAGGAGCGCCGGCAGCAGCAGGGCTCGCCCCGCGGCGGCGGCCCGCCGCGCGGCGCCCGCGTCCAGCACCTCGCGTCCCGTGGGGCCGTGGTGGAAGTACAGCAGGAGGCGCCCGCCGTCGCGCGTCCACTTGAGGTCGAGCTCGACCCCGTGGCGCAGCGGCCGGTCCGCGAGGGAGGCCAGCGAGGCGCGCCGGGCGGCCTGCACCGCGGCCATGCCGCGGGCCGAGTTGCCGGCGCGGTGCCACAGGGCGAGGAAGGGCGCGGGCGTGGTCATGGGCGCATTGTGCACGCATGGCTGCCATGGGACAGCAGCGCCAGGATTGAGCGCCGCCTGACCCGCGGCCGCTCGGCGCGAGCGGGACTTGGCCCTGGCGCGCTCCTTGCTGCTACGCGCCGACATGAACGAGCAGGGCTACAACTACGACACCTTCCGCAAGGCGATGATGCTGCGGGACATGCACTTCCCGGGCGGGCCGCGCCCGGGTGAGGAGGCGCCGCCCTTCGACCTGCGGCTGGTGGGCGGCGGCCGCTTCAAGCTGGCGGGGGCGCGCGGGCAGGCGCCGGTCTTGATCGAGTTCGCCTCGATCACCTGACCCATGACGCTGGGGGCCAGGTCTGGCCTCACCGAGCTGCACGAGCGCTTCCGCGAGCGGGTCCGCTTCTTGAGCGTCTACGTCCGTGAGGCGCACCCGGGCGAGCGGCACGCGCATCACCAGAGCCTGCAGCAGAAGCTGCGGCACGCCCGCGAGTGGCGGGAGGAGGACGGCGTCCGCTGGCCGGTGGCGGTGGACGAGCTGGAGGGCACCACCCACCAGGCGTACGGCGGGCTGCCCAACGCCCTGTACCTGATCGACTCCACCGGCCACGTGGCGTTCCGAGCGCTGTGGGCCGGTCAGCAGAAGCTGATCGAGCGCAAGCTGCGCGAGCTGATCGAGCGCGAGGAGCGGGGCGAGCTGCCGGCGAACCTCGGCGAGCAGGAGAACCTGCTGGTGCCCATGCTCAAGGGCGGGGCGGGGTTCGAGCGGGCCATGGAGCGGGGCGGCGACAAGGCCCGCGCCGACTTCCGCCGCGAGATGGGGATCGCGGTGTACGGCGTGCAGCGGCTGCTCAGCCGGCTGCAGCCGGTGATCGACCCCCGCAGCCCCGCCCGCCGCGGCGCGGCCTAGGGCGACGGGCGCCGGGCAGCCGGAGTTACTGGACGAAGCTCACGGGGCACTCCACCCACCGCGCCACGATCGTGATCGGGTTGCCGTCGGCGGAGCGGAGCCCCGCCGAGCGCGCCACGCCGTTGCCGCGGGTCACGAAGGTCTCCACCGCCGCCCGCAGGGAGTCGGTGGGGGCGACCGTGGAGGCGTCGAGCGAGAACACGACCCGGCCGCTGAAGTCGAGCTCGCCGAAGCGGCCGCTGAAGGCGTCCAGCTCGTAGGCCAGCGCCGGCAACAGGTGACGCTCCTCCTCGCAGGTGAGGGTGATCTGCAGGGCAAGCGCGCCGTCCTCGTCCTCGACGAGGAACGCCGGGCTGCGATACCAAGGCTGCTGGTCGCCCTGGTCCTCGTCCTCGTCCTCGCCGTCATGGAAGGGGCGGAAGGCGCCCTCGCTCCAGGTGTAGATGCTGTCGTCGAGCAGGTCGCCGCGCTTGCCTGCCGCCAGCCCGAGCTGCAGGACCCGCTCGGCGAAGACGTCCAGCTCGTCCAGGGGCGCTACGAGCACCATGGAGGCCGAGGGGAAGCTCACCAGCAGCGGCCCGGCGCCGAAGTACTCGGCGGCTTCCGCCATGACCCGCGGGCTCAGGGCGTCGCTGGCCGTGAGGGCGTCGCCGCGCCGCACGAGCGCCTCACCGCCCAGGCCGAACGGCCCCTCGGGCAGGGCGTGCGGCCGCCAGGGCGCGCGGTTCGGCCGGCGGACCAGGTTCTTCAGCGCCCGCCGGTGGACCTCCTCCGCGTCAGCGTCGGCGGCCTCGGTCGCCGCTCGGTCCACCCGCACCGGCGGCTCTCCCGGGATCCCGTACACCACCCACAGCAGGGGGTCGGGATCCCCCGCGAGCAGGGGGCGGCTCAGGACGTCGGGCTCAGGCTCCTCGTCCACCAGCAGGGGGACGACACGCTTCCAGTCGATCGCGCTCATGGGCTCCTCCAAGGTGCGTGCGCGAGGAGCACAGCCCGTTCCACCGCGAGGAGCGAACGCCTTACGACGGAGCGACCGGCGGGTCGCCTCCCGATTTCGGTGAGGGTGTCGGCTGGAGCCGGCGGCTAGGGCTGGAACGCGCCCAGGTCGAACGCCTGCGGCGCGTCCTGATCGTGGACCGCCAGCCACCGGTCCCAGCCGCCCTCCCAGGTGGCCGTCCCGTCGGCGGCGAACCGCGCCAGCTTGCAGGCGATCCAGCGGCTCCCGGGCAGGTCTACGGCGGCGGTGAAGCGGGTGGGGTCGGCGGGGTCGACGGCCAGCGTCAGGCCGGCGGCGGCGTCCCAGCTCCCGAGCGCCGGATCGGCGCCGACCAGGCGCAGGGCCTCGCCAGCGGCCAGCGGCGCCGCCAGGGAGGCCGTCACCGTGACCGCGACCAGGTCGCGGAAGTCGGCCTCGACGAAGGTCGCGGTGCCGGCGGAGTCGACGTCGAGCACCCGATCCGCGCCGAGCTCCCAGCGGAGCTCGCCGTCGGCCGTGCGGATCACCGCCTTCCAGCGCACCTGCGCGCCCGCCGGCAGGGTCACCCGCCCGCTCCAGGTGGGGAAGGTGCTGGGCGAGGTGAGCAGCGGGATCCCCTGCGCGGGATCCCAGCCGCCGAGCGCGGGGTGGTCGCCCACCAGCCACACCGTGTCGCCGGGCAGCGTGCGCGGCATGCGGACCACCGCGTGGACCTTGGCCTCGGCGGCGGCGATCCCGTAGTCGCCGGCGACGAAGCCGGCGGGGTCGTAGCGCCGGACCAGGGCCCCGAAGGCGACGGTGAACCGGCGCGCCAGGTCGGCGTCGCGCAGCAGCAGCACGTCCTCGTTGGAGGCGTTGAAGGCGGTCCAGCTCCAGTTGCAGGCCCCGGTGATCACCAGCTCGTCGTCGATTAGGCAGAACTTGTGGTGCATGGCCGAGTAGTCGGCCGAGGTGTTGGCGGCGACGATCACCCGCCCGCCGGCCTGCGCCAAACGCTCGTCCATGCGGGTGCCGTCCGCCTGCTTCTTCTCGGTGAGGAGGGTGACCTCGACGCCGGCGCGGGCGGCGTCGACCAGGGCGTCGGCCACGT
>JAWLGW010000787.1:0-3917 GCA_041690735.1 Planctomycetota bacterium | reverse complement strand
GCCCCACCCGCTCCCGCAGCGCCGCCGCGCGGGCGTGGCGGTCGCTGCGCGACACGCCCGCGTACCGGAGGGGGAGCGACACGTTCTCGAGGGCGGTGAGGGTCGGGATCAAGTGGAACTGCTGGAACACGAACCCCAGCCGCTGCCGCCGGAACAGGGCCCGCTCCCGCGCCGAGCGGGCCGCCAGCTCCTCGCCCAGCACCCGCACGCGCCCGCCGGTGGGGCGGTCGAGGGCGCCCAGCAGGTTGAGGAGGGTGGTCTTGCCGCAGCCCGAGGGCCCCGTGATCGCGACGAAGGTCCCGGGCGCGACCTCGAGGTCCACGCTCCGCAGCGCGTACACCGTGCCCGAGGCGGTGGGGTACGCCTTCTCCAGCCCCTGGCACCACAGCGCGGGGTCGCTCACCGCTACAGCTCCCGCAGGGTGACGGCGGGGTCGACCCGCGCCGCCCGCAGGGCCGGCGCGCCGCCGGCCAGCACCCCCATGACCACGGCGTAGGCGAAGGAGAACGCCAGCAGCCGGGGGGTGATCCGGAACAGCGAGGCGCCCGTCTCCAGCATGCCCAGGAGCGAGGGCTCGAACAGCACGATCGCCGCGGCGGCCAGGGCCGCCCCCAGGGCCGCCCCCAGCGTCGCCAGCAGCGCCGCCTCCAGCACGAACTCCCCCGCGATCTGCGCGGGTGTGGCGCCCACGGCAGCCTTGATCGCCACCTCGCGCCGGCGCTCGATCACCGCCATGGCCATGGTGTTGACGATCAGCAGCCCCCCCACCACCGTCGACAGCACGGTGACGATGAGGGTGATCACCAGGAAGATCGCCACCCCCTGCTCCATGCGCTCGGCGATCTTGTCGGGGTCGATCACCGCCAGCTCGGGGACCTCCCGCCGCAGGGTCGTCGCCAGGGCGCGGGTGGCCGCGGGGGAGCGGTCCTGAGGCACGATCTGGTAGATCCGGAACAGCGCCCCTTGCTGGATCGCGAACGCCTGCGCCAGCTGGTCGAGGGCGTCAGCGGCCCCGGTGTGCTGCTCGCCCGCCCGCTCGGCGCCCTGGGGCAGGGCGCCGCGCAGCCAGGGCGCGCTCGCCAGCAGCCCGCGGAAGAAGGCCTGCGCCCGCTCGACCTCGGGCTCGAGCAGGTCGCGGTTGAGCGGCGCGTAGGGGACGATCCCGGCGGGGACCATGGGCGTGTCGGGGCCGTGGAACATCCCCACCACCTCGTACTCCTGGTGGCGGATCGTGACCGGGTCCCCCACCGAGAGGCCCCGCCGCTCCGCCAGCCAGTCGATCACCATGGCGTGCCGCCCGTCGCCCTCACGCAGCCAGCGCCCGTCCAGCAGGCGCAGCCCCTGCCCCCGGACCGCCTCCGCGTCCGCGGGCGGCAGCCCCTCCACGAGCGGCTTGGGAACCAGGAAGGAGAGCGGGTCCTCCTCGAGGTCGAACCCGTCGAAGTACAGGACCAGGCTGGGCGCGACCCGCGCCACCCCCGGCACGGCCTGCACCCGCGCCAGCATCTCGGGCGTGATCCCCGGGTTCACCCCCTGGGCGTTGGTCTTGGTGTACAGCCGCAGCAGCCCGCGGGAGTAGCCCTTGGCCTCGTCCACCAGGCCGCGGAAGTGCTCCCCCAGGGCGCCCAGCACCACCAGCGTGAAGATCCCCAGCGCGACCCCCAGCACCGTCAACAGGGTCCGCAGCCGCTGTCGCCACAGGTCTCGCACCACGCCGCGCATGGGCGCCGTTATACGGGCCGCGGCGGAGAACGGGCGGGGGACGGGACGGTCGCTCAGCTCAGGCGGAGCACCTCGTCCCGGTTCGATCCCGCATGTCGCGACGCGTAAGACGGACGTCCCTGGCGCATCTCGCCTCCACCGGTTCCCATGGCCCCCCTCGGAGGTCTCATGCGATCACCCGCCCGCCTCGACCTCGCGCTCGCCGCTCTGCTCACCCTGACCTCGGCCTGCCTGTTCGCCGCGCCCGAAGACCCCGCGGCGCTGCGCGAGATCCCCGCCGTCGAGGTGCCGCCTGCGCGGGCGGACGTCCCCTACCAGCGGTTCATCGCCTTCGGCGACTGGGGCACCGGACGAGACGACCAGCAGCAGGTGGCGGACGCCATGGCGAGCCGCCTCCGCGCCGAGGCGGCCCGGATCCCCGCCGGCGGCGGACAGCCGCTCGACTTCTTGGTGACCACCGGCGACAACTTCTACCCGCGCGGGGTGGCATCAGTGGATGACCCCAAGTGGAGGACGCACTTCGAGGAGGTGTACGACGCGCCGACGCTGCGCGAGGCGCCGGTGTTCCCCTCGCTCGGGAACCACGACTACCAGGGGTCGGTCCAGGCCCAGATCGACTACTCCGCCAAGAACCCCCGCTGGCGCATGCCAGCCAGGTACTACAAGGTCCGCCGGCCCCTCGGCGAGGGCCGCGCCCTCGACCTGTTCGTCCTCGACACCGAGCGCCTCGGCTGGCGGAGCAGCGATCCCCAGCAGCTCGCCTGGCTGGAGCAGGAGCTGGGCGCCTCGGACGCCGTGTGGAAGGTGGTGGTGGGTCACCACCCCCTGTATTCGCACAGCAAGCGCCCCTTCAACCTGACGCTCATTCGCCGCCTGGAGCCGCTGCTGGTCGCGCACGACGTGGACCTGTATGTGGCGGGGCACGACCACGTCCTGGACCTGATTCGCCCCGTGCGGGGGGTGTACCACCTGACCTCGGGCGCCGGCGGCGGGTCCGGCAAGGCCTACCCGGTGCGCTGGGACGACCAGGAGTCGTTCTACGCCGCCACCGGCGGCGGCTTCGCCTACTTGCGCGCCTCGCCCCACGAGCTGGTGATCGAGCTCGTGCGCCTCGACGGCAAGACCCAGTACGCGCACGTGCTGTACGAGGGCCGGGCCGGGCCGTTCTGAGGCCCATTAACCTCCTGCGACGCCGCCGCTTGTAGAAATCCTCCCCGCGCCGCGTCAGGATCTGGCCCCGCGCGCCACCAGGGGGGTGTGAGCGCGACGATCTCCACCCTGCGGAGGCCTTCAGTGAGCGGTCAGGCGGCGCCGGACCCCACCACGGCCGATGGCTTCACCGCGGCCGCCCTGGAGAGCCGGGCCGCCCTGTGGCGGATCGCGGCCCGCATGGTCGACGCCGACGCCGCCGAGGACCTGGTCCAGGAGACCTTCGCCCGCGCCTTCGCCACCCGCGCCACCTTCCGCGGCGAGGGCCGCCCCTTCGCCTGGCTGTGCGGGGTGCTGCTCAACGTGTGCCGGAGCGAGCGCCGTCGGCGACAGGTGCGCCGCGCGCTGAGCCTGCACCGCGAGGTGGAGCCCGGCGGCGAGGCGCTGGCTCCTCCCGACCCGGCGGCGGGGCCGCCCGCGCGCCTCGAACAGGACGAGCGTCAGGCCGCCCTCCACGCCGCGATCGCCCGCCTCCCCCACAAGCAGCGCGGGGCCCTGGTGCTGGTCGCCCTGGAGGGGCTGCCGGTGCCCGAAGCGGCCCGCGTCCTCGACACCACCGAGCAAGCGGTGTGGCAGGCCCTCTCCCGGGGCCGCGCCCGCCTGCGCCAGGAGCTGGCCCCATGACCGGAGCGGATCGCTGCGAGTGGTTCACGGACCGCCTGGCGCCGCTGCGCGCCGGCGCCCTGCCCCTCGACGAGCAGGCGCAGGCCGAGGCTCATGGGGCCGAGTGCCCGCGCTGCAGCGAGGCCCGCGCCGCCGACGTCGGCCTCGACGCCCTGCTGGCCGGGGCGGCGCCGCTGGCGCCGCCGCCCGCGGTCGACGCGCGCCTCGCCGCCGCCGCCGCCGCGCCGCGAGCGCACCGCCCCCACCGACCCCGCCCCTGGCTGTGGGCGCTCGCGCTGGGCGGCGGCCTGGCGGCCGCGCTGGCGGCCGACCTCGCCGCGCCGTCCACGGCGCCGCCCTCGCCGCGCACCCCCTATCGCCAC
>JAWLGW010000786.1:0-3919 GCA_041690735.1 Planctomycetota bacterium | reverse complement strand
CAGCGACCCGCTCCGCGGCGCTCGGGCCTGCGGCAGGCGGGGGGACCGCACGGGGCACATGCTTTGCACGGCTGTCCCGACACAAGGAGGACGCGCATGAACCACCCCGCCTGGCCGCCGCTGCCGCTCGAGCCCTGGGAGCCGACGTACCTGACGCTCCACCGCTGGCTGCAGATCGTGGGCAAGCTGCGCCTGCGCCACCAGCCGTGGTTGAACCATTGGTGGCACAGCCCGCTGTACGTGTGCACCGAGGGCCTGACCACCGGGACCCTGCCGGTCGATCACCGGCACCTGACGGTCACGTTCGACCTGCGGCGCCACCGCCTGTGCGCCGAGACGAGCGCGGGCGAGGCCGCCTCCTTCGCCCTCGAGCCGCTCCCGGTGGCCGAGTTCTACGCCCGCACCGAGCGGCTGCTGCGCGACCTGGGCCTCGAGTTGCGGATCTGGCCCACCCCGGTCGAGGTGGTCGACCGCACCCCCTTCCCCGCCGATCGCGCCCACGCGGCCTACGACCCAGAGGCGGTGGAGCGCCTCCACCGGATCCTGCTCAGCGTGGAGCACGTGTTCCACCAGCACCGGGGCCGGTTCCTCGGCAAGAGCAGCCCCGTCCACCTGTTCTGGGGCGCCTTCGACCTCGCCGTCACCCGCTTCTCCGGCCGCCCCAACCCGACCCCGCCCGAGGACCCGGTCATGAGCGAGGCCTACTCCCACGAGGTGATCAGCCACGGCTTCTGGCCCGGCGGCGACTGGCCGATCGGCGGTCGGGTGCCGGAGGCCGTGTTCTACGCCTACGCCATCCCCGAGCCCCCCGGATTCCGCGACGCGGACCCTGGCCCCAGCGCCGCCCGCTACAGCGACGTCCTGCACGAGTTCGTGCTGCCCTACGAGGCGGTGCGCACAGCGTCCGATCCCGCGGCCACCCTGCTCGACTTCATGGAGAGCACCTACCGCGCCGGGGCCACCCGCGGCGGGTGGGACGTCGAGGCCCTGGCGCACCCCGAAGCCGCGCTCGCCGGGCGCGCGCGCTCCTACTTGTAGGCGATCGCCGCGCTGGAGGGGCCGGCCAGGGGCATGATCTGCACCTCCCGGAAGCCGGCCTCGCGGCACCAGCCGGCGAAGTCGGCGCCGGTGAAGTCGAAGGCGTCGCCGAACTCGATCAGCATGTTGAGCGACATGAGCAGCCCGAAGGCGTTCTGCCGACGGGCGTCGTCGATCAGCGCCTCGATCGCCACGAACGCCCCGCCCTCGGGGAGCGCCTCGTAGGCCGCGCGAATGAGGTGCTTCTTCTTCTCCAGGTCCCAGTCGTGCAGGATCATGCCCATGGTGATCACGTCGGCCTTCGGGAGGGGCGCCGCGAAGAAGTCGCCGCTCACCGGGGTGACGCGGTCGGAGAGCTGAGCCTCGGCGATCCAGCGGCGGGCGATCGGCTCCACCTGCGGCAGGTCGAAGGACGTGCAGCGCATGTGGGGGTGCCGCGCGGCAACCATGCAGGACAGCTGCCCGGTGGCGCCACCCACGTCGCACAGCGTCTGATAGCGCGAGAAGTCGAACTGCTCGGCGAGGGCCCGGAAGTTCCCCGCCGACACGCCGGCCATGGCGTTCATGAACTGCTCCAGCCGCTCGGGCTCGGCGTAGAGCTTGGCGAACAGGGGCTCGCCGGTGTGCTTGATCTCGTTCTGCGGCTGCCCCGTCTGCAGGGCCTCGGTCAGGTCGCTCCAGAAGCGATACAGGCGGGCGGCGGCCATCTCCAGGATCCCGCCCATGTAGTGCGGGCTGGCCTTGTCCAGGAAGCGCGCCGTCTCGGGCGTGTTGCGGTAGCGCGCCTCGGGGCCGTCGCCCTCCCGCTCGAGCAGGCGCAGCGCCACCAGCGCGTCGGGGAAGTCGGGCACCGCGCGGGGGGCGAGGCTCAGGGCGTCTCGCAGCTCGACCGCGGTGAGGGCGCCCTGACCCAGCCGGGTGAACAGCTCCAGCTCCACCGCGGACAGGAGCGCCCGAGAGCCCCAGAAGCCCATGCCGACCTGCATGATGTGGGACGGATCTAGCTCGCTCACCTGGCACCTCCTGCGCCTCCGCAGTCGGCGCGGATCCTCGCAGGCGCGGCGCGACTCGGCTACGGGGTGCGGGTCAGGGCGAGCCGCTCGACAGGGCGCCCGTGAGGCCGGTGCGGGCCGGGGTCAGGGCCGGCGGATACGGGTTCGCCGGGCGCTGCCGGAAGTTCGGGATCCGATGGAAGGTGAGCAGGTTCGAGTCGTGCGCCCGCGGCGTCTTCCACAGACCCACGTTGTAGGCGGTGCGCGACACGAGGACGATGTCCGCCCCCTCGATCAGGAAGTTGAGGTACTGGAAGCCCACGTGCTTCGCGTCGGCGGAGTAGAGCACGACCCGCTCCAGCTCCCAGGTCCGCAGGTCGGCCGACGAGTACAGGGCGGCGGTGTTGCGGACCATGTTGGGGCTGGCCACCCGGCGGAACGGGTTCCGCCAGGTCGGCTTCCACTTCTTCTTGGGGGTGTGCTGGGGGAGGACCGGGTTGGTGAGGGCCCAGAAGCGGCCGGACACGTCGTCGTAGCGGACGCCGAACTTCTTGTCCGCCCCCGGCAGAGAGGCGAAGTCCTGGGCCGGGTCGAACTGCGGTCGGCCGGCCGGATCGACGTAGCGCAGCAGCGCCGTGTTGTTGCGGTCCTTGATCTTGGGGAGCACCAGCACACCCGTCGCCGGTGACGCGACCACCTGACCCTCGGACCAGAAGGTGAACCGGCCGCCCAGCCAGGAGGAGTCGCCGCCCAGGCCGCGGGAGCGCGTCCAGGCGGCCGCCTGCAGCAGGTCCGCGCCGGTCGGCGCCGACACCGCCCGGGTCCCCGAGGCGATCCACAGCCGGCCGCCGTGGACGACCGGCGGGTTGGGCGTCCCGCCGGCCGGGCCGGGGTGGAGGAGCCCGCTCGTGGCGTCGAGGGGCTCGGTCCAGGTCGCGCCCTCGTCGTCGGAGCGGCGGATCACCATGGCGCCGCCCTGCTTGGTGTACCCGAACAGGTACAGCGAGCCGCCGTGCGCGAACAGGGTCGACCAGAACGCCCCCTCGATCCGGGCGGTCGGGCTCCAGGTGGCGCCCCGGTCGGTGGATCGGAACACCTTGGTGATCCCGCCCACCTTCTCGGTCTCTCCCCCGCCGCGGCGGAACAGGTCGTGCCCGGCCACGTAGTGGCCGTTCGGCAGGATCGCCAGGGTAGGCGAGCCCACGAACTTCCCCCGCCGCAGCCAGCGGGCGAAGGGATTGGGCGAGGGCTGGTGGCTGATCACCACCCCGGGCACGTCCGACAGGGGGCGGCGCTTGGGCCAGGCCGCCGCGGGCTGAGCGGTCAGGGCGGCCGCGGCCAGGACCAGGAGGGGGGTGACGAGGCGGGGACGGTGCATGGCGACCTCCGCGCCGCCGAAGTGCAACCGCGAGACCACCCCGATCGGACGCAAGTCCTTCTCTCTCGGGACTGCTGCGCCCCCAGTTCCGGGCGTTCGCCTCGCCCGAGCCGCGGGTCGAGAAGCAAACGAAGTGAAAGCTGCCCGGCCGGGCTCGGTCCTCGCGCCTGGCATGAGGAAGGACAAGACCAAGGACGTGATCCGGGGCCTGCTCCCCTCCAAGCAGCGGAAGGTGGCCCGAGCGTGGGCTCGCTGCGCCGCGCGGACCCACCGCCGGCGGGTGCGGCAGGCGCTGCGCGGCGCGCCGCTCGACGACGACGGCCCGATGCGCATGAGGTTGGGCGCCGCCGACCGCCGCCGCGACCAGGAGGTCACCTACTGCGTGTGGCGGCGGCGAGGGGCCGACAAGCTGGCGCCCTTCTACCGGTGGGCGCGCCACCACACCCGCGGCCTCGACGACCCCGCCAGGCGCTACTTCACGATCGCGGCGCGGATCGGCGGCTCCCGCGAC
>JAWLGW010000785.1:0-3920 GCA_041690735.1 Planctomycetota bacterium | reverse complement strand
GGGTGCCCTCGCGCAAGAAGCGCATCAGCTCGATCAGCAGCGCCCGCCGGGCGTGGGGCTCGCAGGCCTCGATCACGGCGTCGCCGTACTCCAGCCAGGGGCGCACGGGGTCGGTGCGGCTCAGCCAGGACACCCGCTGCTGCGGCCAGTAGGAGGCGAAGCTCCAGCCGCGCTGGAAGTCGGTCAGGGCCTGGGTCGCCGCGCCTCGGATCGCGCGCGCCGCGACGTCGCGCCCGGTGCGGGGGCTGTACAAGGCGACGTCCGCCTCGTACTCGCACCGGTACAGCTCGTCGGGGGCGTTGTAGAACGAGGCCAGGTGCGGCATGGCGAAGGGGAACAGCGCCGCCATGGCCGAGGCCGTGCCCACCTCGATCAGCTCCAGCCGGAACGACGTCACGGTCACGCGCAGCTGATAGTCGAAGCGCGCGGGGTCGCGCGCTGCGTCGCCCGACTCGCCCCACAGGGTGACCTCGTAGCCCGAGTTGAGCTTGAGCAGCTCGCGCAGCTCCTGAAAGAAGCCGGGCGGCAGCTGCTCGGGCCAGAAGGTCCCGTGCCCCTCGTCGTCCACCGTCACCGGGCCGCCCTCGACGAACGGCAGGTCGGCCGGCTGCTCGAGCCGCGGCTCGACCAGCAGCACGCTGCCCCGGCTGGGCATGTGGCCGGCGCGCATGACGTCCTGCCAGCGCGGGTCTTCCGCGAGGGGTCCCGGCGGGATGGTGGTGCAGCCCCCGAGCAGGGCGGGCAGCAGGGCGGGCAGCAGGACGGGCAGCAGGACGGGGAGCGAGCGAGTCAGAACACCACCCCCACCCCGAACGAGGCGGTGAAGGCGCCCTCGCCGCGCACCCGACGCACCCGGTCCCCCGCCCCTTCGCGGATCCCGCGCACCAGCGCGGGCTCGACGAAGCCGGTCTCGAGGAGGCGCACCGAGCCCACCACGTCGATCGTGAGGTGACCCAGCACGAGCAGCTGCGTCCCCAGCTCGAGGTCGATCGAGGGGCGGTAGCCGCCTTCGTGCTGCACTCCGACGAGGTGGCCGAAGGCGCGCACCACGAGGTCGGGCCCGGCGATCGGCACGCTGGAGGCGCCGCCGCGGGCCAGCAGCGCCGTGACGCCGCCCTCCCGCTGCACCACGGCCACGTTCGCCTGGTAGCGAAAGCCGTAGCCGTAGGGGCCGGTGATCGCCACGCCCGCCTCGACCTCGGAGGGGTCGCTGGTCTCCTCGCGGGTGCTGACGCGGCCGAGCGCGTAGAAGGCGATCCCCGCCACCGCCCAGTCCCCGAACATGAACTTGGGCACCCGCAGGCCGAGCTTCCCGCTCACCAGCACCGCGCCCAGCCCCTGGTCCTGCTCGCTCAGGCGACCGGGCGCGCCCTCCACCTCGAACCGATCGTCGTCGAACCGGTACGGCAGCCCGACCGCCAGGTCGAACCCGCGCACGGTCAGCCCGTGCAGCGCGGTGATCGCCTGGCGCTCGCGGGCGACCTCGTAGGTGGCGAGCTGCCCCTCGAGCTCCCGATGGCGGGCGCCGGCGCCGTAGCGCAGCACCGTGCGGGAGGAGTAGGTGCCCAGCGGCCCGGTGGGCCAGGGCGGGGCCAGGAGCGGCGAGGGGATCTGCCCGTCGACCATGCTGCCGAAGCCGGTCAGCCCGTGCTCGCCCACGAGGTGCGTGGCGATGCCCGGCTGCCAGGGGTCCTGCCCCCGCGCCGGCCCAGCGACGAGGAGCAGGCTCAACGCGGCAACGAGGAGCGGGGGTCGGGACGCCACAGGCGCGCACGTTAGCAGGGGCTCCGCGGCCGAGCCAGGCGCCCGGTTCCGCACCTCGCGCGGGGGGAGCCGGGCTCCTAGCATGGGAGCGTGACGTCGAGCTCCTGTCGAGACCCTCAGCGGCCCGACCGGCCGCCCTGCGCGGCCGATGCCGAGCTCGACCCGACGCTCAAGGTGGTGGTCCGTCCGCTGCCGGCGCGAGGAGAGGAGCGGCTGCCGCTGGTCCCTGCGGCCGCGCTGCGCCGGGAGCTGAGCAAGCTCCCCACCGTGGTGCTGCCGTCCACCGGCGCCACCGGCGAGGACCGCCGCTCGCCAGAGGAGGAGGCCGGCGTCGTGGGCGAGCGGGCGGAGGGCTCGCCCGTCGAGCCGCGGTTCCGGGTCGAGGACGAGGTCGGCCGCGGCGGCATGGGGCGGGTGGTGCGGGTCGCCGACCGCGACCTCAACCGCGAGGTCGCGATCAAGGTGCTGCTCGGCAGCGAGGCCGTGGACGCGGACCAGCGGCGGCGGTTCGTCGAGGAGGCGCAGATCACCGCGCAGCTCGAGCACCCGGGCGTGGTGCCGGTCCACGACCTCGGGCTCGACGCCGAGGGCAACCCCTTCTTCAGCATGCGGCTGGTGCGGGGCCACACCACCCTGGCGCAGGTGATCGCGGCCCTGCGCGGCCAGGACCCCGAGGTCCACGCCCGCTACACGTTCGAGCGCCGGGTGCAGGTGATCCAGCGGGTGTGCCACGTGCTCCACCACGCCCACCGGCGCGGCGTCGTCCACCGCGACATCAAGCCCGACAACGTGGTGCTGGGGCAGGACGGGGAGGTCTACCTGCTGGACTAGGGGGTGGCCCTGCTCCTCGACGGCGAGGTGAGCAGCGAGGCGCCGCGAGCGGGCCCGCCGCCCGGTGAGCTGCCGCGTCACCGCAGGACGAGCGTGGGCTCGATCGTCGGCACACCGGCCTACATGCCTCCCGAGCAGATCCTGGGCAAGCGTGACCAGGTGGGACCGGCGAGCGACGTGTACGCCCTCTCGGCGGTCCTGTACGAGCTGCTGACCCTCGAGCACTACCTGGGCCCCATCGGCGACAGCTTCGCGGAGCTGGTGGCCGCCGTCGCCAACCGCCCGCCGCGGGACGCGGAGTCGCTCGCCGATCCGGTGCGCGGCCGTGTGCCCCGCAGCCTGTCGCGGATCTGCCGCAAGGGCCTGGCGAAGGAGCCCGCCGCTCGCTTCCAGAGCGCCCATGAGCTGGAGCAGGTCCTGCAGGCCTGGCTGGAGGGGAACGCGCCGATCGTGTGTCCCGGCACCGCCCTGCAGCGGCTGCTCGCTCGCACCAGCCGCTGGATCGACCGCCACCCGTCGCTGGGCCCGGCGCTGCTGCTGACCGCGGCCGGGCTGCTCCTGATGTGGGCGGCGGCGGCGACCGCCCTCGCTCTGCGGAGCTGAGGGACGACGAGCAGCCGAGGGTCCGGCTGCAGCGGCGCTCGCGAGGCGGCGCCACCCGGTTCGAGAGGGCGAGCGATGATCTTCTTGAGTCGAGTGTGCTTAGTTGTTATACTGTATGCGTCCGAGCGAAATAGGTTGCATTCAGGCGCGCGGCTCTCGAGTCCTGCTGTGCCGAATGGAGCGCGCGAGTAAGCGGCTGGCCCAGCCTGGGCGGCCCTGGCTGCCGTTGTTCAAACTTGTTGATCGGGCCCCCGGGGACGGCGGGAGGCGCTGCGCCGCCGGTCCGGGTGAGCGCGCCCTGTCGGGCGCCCAGAGGAGGTCCGTTGCAGCGCTGCGCTCGATAGGAGGAGCCCCATGAACGACGCGACCCCCCAGCTCGCCGCACCCGCCGCCCAGCCCGTCCGACACCGCCTGCGACCCCAGTGGGGGCTCGCGCTCCAGGCCTGGCGCCGGGGAGCGCGGAGCGCCTACCTGTTCGAGGACGGCGAGCTGCGCGTGTTCGGTCCCGGGGCGCTCAGCTACCTCGAGCCCGCTCCGCTGCTCCCGGCCGAGGCCGCCCGCCGGGCCGCTCATCTGCGTCGCCGCCTGAGCCGCGTCGACACGCGCCCCTCCTCGCCGCTCACCGTCCGCCCGCGCCCTGGTGAGGCGCGCCCGGCAGACCCCGAGCCCGAGGCGCCGGCGATCACCGTCGCCGACCAGGTGGCGGTGTTCCGGCGTCGCTA
>JAWLGW010000784.1:0-3925 GCA_041690735.1 Planctomycetota bacterium | reverse complement strand
AACTTCGAGGCGCTCAAGGTCACCCTGAACTGGCTCCACGCCAACGGGGTCGACCACCTGGTCTGCCTGGGCGACATCGTCGGCTACAACGCCAACCCGGTGGAGGTGACCTACCTCGCCTGGCAGCGGGTGCGGTTCTCCCTCAAGGGCAACCACGAGCGCTACGTGCTCGGGCAGGAGGCGAAGGGCGTCGCCGACGAGAAGCTGGAGGTGATCGACTGGACCCGCGACCAGCTGTCGCCCCGCTATCGCGAGTGGCTGGCCAGCCTCCCCGACGCGCACCTGTACGAGGGCACGCTGCTGCTGTCGCACGGCTCGCCGCGCGACCCCGACGAGTACATCTACAAGAAGGACGTGGTGAAGGGCTGCCTCACCCACATGCGGGAGCACTATCCGGGGATCCCGCTGTGCTTCTTCGGGCACACCCACCTCCCCATGCTGATCGGCCGCAACCGGCTCGAGAGCCAGTTCGACAGCACCCGCACCATCGACCTCGAGCGGGGGGAGACCTACCTGATCAACCCTGGCAGCGTGGGGCAGCCTCGGGACGGGATCGCCAAGACGGCCTTCGGGGTGCTCGACACCCAGCGGTGGCGGTTCACCTGGGTTCGTCTGGACTACGACTACACCGCCACCGGCGCGCGGATCCGCGACGCCGGGCTGGACGCCGCCATGGCGACCCGCCTCACCCGCGGCAAGTGACGGCAGCAAGGAGGAGGAGCTGATGCCCGACGACGTGACCGGCCAGGAGCCGCCCGAGGAGGCGCCCGAGCAGGCGCCGGTCGAGGAGCTGTCGCCCTCCGAGGAGGCGACGGGCCTGCAGGAGGCGGTCGCGGCGGTGCGCGAGCGACGCCGGGCGATCGACGCCATGCCCGACGGGCCCCGCCCCCGGGCGCCGGGGGAGACCTACAAGCGCCGGCAGGTGTTCGTCGACTGGCAGCTGCAGGTGAACTACGTCGGGGTCTACCTGTCGGTCACCGCCCTGCTGGTGGTGGGCTTCGCCGCCCTGAACTACGTGTTCGCGAGCTTCTACGAGCGGGCGATCGAGGTGCAGCGCCAGCAGCCGCTGGGCGAGCACAACGACATGTTCCTGCTGGCCACGCTCAACGTGGTGTTCCTGCTCCTGCTGGTGATCGGCATGGCGGTCCACGCGATCATTCAGTCGCACCGGATCGCCGGGCCGGTGTACCGGTTCCGCCGCGCGCTGCACGCCCTGCGGGGGCGGGACTACGACTTCTACGTGCAGCTGCGCAGCAAGGACTACCTCAAGGATCTGGCCGAGCAGGTGAACGGACTGACCACGGCCATGAAGGCCAAGGACCTGGTGATCGCCGACGCGGCGCTGGCCCTCGAGCAGGTCGCCAAGGACCACCCCGACGCCGCCGAGGCGCTGGGGCCGGTGACCGCCAACCTGTGCGACCTCGTGCTGCCCTTCGACGAGGTCGACGACGGAAACGACGACGCGGACGAGACTTAACCTGTGCCAGGGCCGGGCCAGGGTCCCCGGATCCCGCTTGCCCTGCCCCTTAGAATGCGGCCTTCCCGGGACGCGGAACCTGAGCGGGGCTCGCCGCGTCGAAGCGGGGGAAGGATGGCCCGGTGACGGCGGAGCTCGCGACCCTCGACGACCGGACCCTGGTCGCCCGCACCCAGCAGGGCAACCGGGACGCCTTCGCCGCCCTGGTGGAGCGCTACCAGGAGCGCGTGCTCAACCTGGTCCACCGGCGCCTCGACGACCGCGAGCTGGCCCTGGACGTGGCGCAGGAGGTGTTCCTCAAGGCCTATCGAGGCCTGAGCCGGTTCGAGGGGGACGCCCAGTTCTTCACCTGGCTGTTCCGGATCACCCTCAACGAGACGGTCACCGCCCACCGCAAGAACGAGCGCCACCGCCGGGCCGGCTCCCTCCACGCGCCGGGCGCGGACGGGGAGCGCCTGCCCGACCCGCCCGACACCAGCTTCGAGCCCTCCGCCGAGGCCGCCCGGCTCGATGACGCGGCGGCGGTGCAGCGGGCGATCGCCGAGCTCGACGACGACATGGCGCAGGTGATCCTGCTGCGTGACATCGACGGGCGCTCGTACCAGGAGATCGCGGAGGTGCTGCAGATGCCCCTCGGCTCGGTCAAGTCCCGGATCCACCGCGCCCGCCAGGCGCTCAAGGAGCGGCTGGCCCAGGTGATCGAGCGGCCTCAATGACGTGCGCGGAGATCCAGGTCGTCCTGAGCGCGCAGCTCGACGGGGAGCCGATCCCCGTGCGAGAGGAGCGGGCCGTGGAGGAGCACCTGGCGAGCTGCCTCGACTGCGTCGCCGAGCGGCAGGTGCTCGAGCAGGTCGCCCGGCAGGTGCGATCGTTGCCCCGGGTGACGCCGCCCGCCCACTTCGGTGCGGGCGTCATGGCGCAGGTGCTCGAGGAGCCGGCGCCGACGCCGGCCGCGACCCCCTCCTGCCCCGAGGCGGCGGAGCTGTCGGCGCTCCTCGATGGCGCCCTCGACCCGCCGCCGGCCGCCGCGCTGCGTGAGCACCTCGAGGCGTGCGCCGTGTGCCAAGCCGAGCACGCGGCGCTGTCGGCGCTGGTGGCGGCGGTCCGCTCCTTGCCGCGGGTGGCGCCGCCCGTCGACTTCACCGCCGGCGTGCTGGCGCGGATCCGCCGGGCGGAGCAGGAGGACGAGGAGCAGGCCCGCCGCGCCCGGGCCAGCCGCGCGGCCCTGTGGCTGCAGCTGGGGCGCCTCGCCCAGGCCGCGGGCCTCCTGTTCGTGCTGGGGGCGGGCGTGGCGCTCACCGCTCCGGGGCAGCACCGCCTGGCCTACGTCCCCGACCGCCCCTCGCGCCCCTTCGGCGACGCGACCCCAGGCCCGGCCGCCTTCCGCGAGGCTCCTGCCGCGCCCGCCGACACCCGCCGCGTCGAGGAGCTGGCGCCGCCGCCCTACGACGCCACCTGGGAGGTCGACGTCAGCGGCGCGGTGGAGGACCCGGCTTCGCTGGCGCGCTCGCTGGTCGCGGCCCACGCCCAGCGCGTGCTGGCGATCTCGGGCGGCCCAGACGCCGTGGGGGTCGTCGCCCTGGTCCCCGCGAACCAGGTGGACGACCTGCTGCAGCGCCTCGACGCCGAGCGCCACCTCGAGCCGCGCCCGGGCGCCTGGGCCGCCATGGAGCAGGCGCACGCGGAGCAGGACCGGGTGCTGCTGAGGAACGGCTTCGTGCTGGTGGGCGAGCTGATCGATCGCGCCCGCGCCCTGCGGGTCGGCCCGGTGGTCCACCGCCTCGACCCCGCGGACGTGGAGCGCGTCGAGCAGGCGGAGGCCCCGCGCAAGGTGCGCCTGCTGTTCCGCAAGCGGGGCTGAGGGCGACGAGATCCCAGCCCTGCGAAGGGCGGCTCTCAGCGATCAGCGGTCAGCGCTCAGTGTGACCTGTACGATCCAACGCTCCTCGGGTACAAGCCGCAGAGAGGGTGATCTCGACTGGCTTGCTGAGCGCTGATTGCTGAGGGCTGACGGCTTCCTCCGTCCTTGCCGGGTCGCACCTCGCCGCTATCGTTGGCACCTCGACCCACAGCGAGGTGGCGATGAGCGAGCTCGGCGTCCGACAGTTCCAGGAGCGGATCGAGGCGATCTACCTCGAGCGCGACAGCGCCCGGGGGGCGCTGGGCACCTTCGCCTGGCTGGTGGAGGAGGTGGGCGAGCTGTCGCGGGCCCTGCGCACCAACGACCGCGCCAACCTGGAGGAGGAGTTCGGCGACTGCTTCGCCTGGCTGGCGTCGCTGGCCTCCATGAGCGGCGTCGACCTGGCCAAGGCCGCCGAGAAGTACGCCCAGGGCTGCCCCCGCTGCCACGGCACGCCCTGCGCCTGTCCTCCGCGCTGACAGGCTGCTCACTCGCGCGCGCGCTCGTGGTCGTGGGGGGGGGGGGGGGCCCGACCCCCCCCCCCCCCC
>JAWLGW010000783.1:0-3925 GCA_041690735.1 Planctomycetota bacterium | reverse complement strand
GGCCGGGGAGCGGCCGCCCGCCCGGCAGCCAACGGTCTAGGCCGGCGCAGGTCGCGCCCAGGACGCCGCCGACGAGCAACAGGAAGGACAGGCCGGCGACGCGCTCCACGCCGGCCGGCGCGGTGAGGAGCAGGGGGACCGCCAGGGTGAGGCCGCCCAGCCCGCCCGCGCCCGCCTGCCACTCGAGCTCGCGGGCGAAGCCGCGCGTCAGGGTCAGCGGGAACGCGGCCGCGGCGGTCAGCGCGACCGCAGGGGCGAGCGCGCCGGCGGCCTGCGTCGCCACGCCGCGCGCCAGCAGGTCGTAGGCCGTCGGGGGGAGCAGCAGCGCCGCGGGCGGCGGCGCGAAGGCGGCGAGCCCCGCCAGCCCCGCCAGCGCCGCCGCGAGCGCCGCGATCGTCGCGCGGCCCACCAACGAGAGCGGCGGCAGGCCTCGCGACGCCGAGGGCCCCAGCGCCAGGGCGAGGGGCCAGGCGGCGAACAGCCCGGCCACCAAGGCGGCGGCCTGCACGTCCGTGATCGCGAGGGGACCGAGGGCCAGACCCGGGAGCAGCGCCCCGCAGGCGGCCGCCGAGACGACCAGCACCGTCAGGCGCTCCTTCACGCGGACCTCACCTCCCGATCGGCTGCAGGCGGCCGGGCGGCTGGCAGGTGAGCGCGTCGAGCGGCAAGGGCTCGGTGGCGAGGGTGTAGAAGATCACCCCGCTCTGATTGGTGAAGAACGAGCGGTCCCCTGAGGAGCCGGGCCGGACCGGCTCGGCGACGGCGGCCCACAGGAAGTCGTGCCCAGGGTGGCCCTCGGGGGGACGGGTCATGCGGTACAGGTACCCCTGCTTCACCCCGCCCCCCAGCACGTCGTCGATCAAGCGCGTCTGGCGCAGGGCCCACAGGTCGGGGGCGTAGTCGAGGGCCTCGTCGAGGTCCTTGTCTCCCTCGCGGTACAGCGTCTGGGAGGTGTCGAGCGTCTTGAGCGCCCCGATCGCGGCCGCCTCGGTGCCGTGGCGGTGGCGCCCGCTGGACAGGCGGTCCAGCTCCTTGCTCCACAGGGCGCTCGACGGGACGGCGACGAGGATCAGCGCAGCGACCGCGGCGCGTCGCGCGAGCCGATCCACGGGACGGTCGACCGGCTCGGGCCCCGCCACCCCGAACCGGCGGGCGAGGGCGTCGCCCAGGTGAAGCACAACGGCCACAGCGCCCAGGAGCAGGAACAGGCCGAGCGGCACGATCACCAGCACCGTCGGCTCCCCCGTCAGGAGCAGCTGCCCGGCGCCCACGCCGCCGGCGGTGACCGCCACCGCCTCGAGCTGCGCCTGCGCGCCCCGGCCGCTGCCGCGCGCCAGGACCAGCGGCCCCAGCAGGCAGGTGAGCGGGAGCGCCATCAGCACCAGGCCGGTGACGCCGTCCTCGAGCAGGCGACCGGCCGCGCCGAAGGCCGCGTAGCCGCCCGCCGGGCCGCCGCGACCGAGGCCGCTCGCCCACACCGCGGCGAAGGGAGCCACCAGGCAGCCGAGCGAGAGGCCGGCCAGCAGGCGCAGCACCGCCTCCCGCGGCTCGGCGTCGCGCCGCTCGCACAGGAACAGCGTCAGCCCCAGGGCGAACAGCCAGCTCAGCAGGGCTGGCCCAGCTTCGGGAAGCAGCAGCACGCCCGGAACCGCAAAGCACGAGGCGCGCAGGAACGCGGCGGCGACGCGCTGGTGCGCCGGCCACTCGGGCGCGTCCGGCGCTTCGGGCCCAGCCGAGGACGCCCCGTTCAACGCCCCCGCTCCTCGGGCAACGGCAGCTCGATCGGCAAGGTGTCGGTCTGAAGCTCCCCCGCCGCGTCGATCGCCAGGCGCGCGCGATCCCCGTCCGGCGTCCCCGGGTCGGCGGCCACAGCCCAGCGGGCGCCGCGGTCGTCGCTGACGTGGCGCAGCACGTACCCGCCGTGGACGCCATCGGCCCAGGCGGGCGTGGCGCTTCCCACCGCCGCCAGGTCGCCGAGGGTCAGCGCGTACCGGCCGTGCAGCCGGTGGTGCGCCTGCTGCGCGGCGTGCACCTCGCGCAGGGCGGCCTCGGCCAGGGCCGCGTCGGCCGCGCCGGGCCGGCGCGGCACGTGCACCAGGGCCCGCTCCAGGTCCTCGATCGGCGCGCCGGCCCCCCAGGAGAGGAGCGCGGCCCCGAGCAGCGCCGGCCCCGCCGGGGCGTGACGCAGGACGTTCCCGTGGCGCAGGGCCCGCGGCGGCCGCTTGCCCTCCTCGGCCTCGGCCTTCCCGATCGCCGGCGCCAGGTGGCGGTCGGAGTGCGCGACGGCCAGGCCGATCACCGCGCCCAGGGTCAGGGCCCAGCCCACGAAGAACGGGTCGCCCCACGGGAGCGCCAGGACCGCCGCGCCGACGGCGCCGGCGAGGCCGAGCCAGCTCCGCTCGGGGGTGACCACCCGCACGACCACCAGGGGAAGGGCCGCGCTCGCGGCCAGGCAAGCCGCCACCAACCCCGGTCCTGCGAGCTGCCCCGCGGCGCGGGCGAGTTGAAGCCGGTCGAACAGGTCGGGCCTCGCCAGCGTGAGCGGAGCCGGATCGAGGGGCCCGCTCCCCACCCCGACCGCCAGCGCCGCCGCCAGCAGCCCCGCACCCAAGATCGCCCCGCAGGCGTGCGCGGCCGTCCGCCTCACCCGCACCAGATTCTCGGGAGCGGCCAGGGGACCCAACATGACGGCCAGGGGGAAGGCGACCGTCAGCAGCCCCAACCAGGAGGAGCGCTCCTCGGCGTGCCCCAGGCCCAGCACCACCGCCAGGGGGAGAGTCGCCACCGTCACGTTGATCGCCGTCAGCAGGCGCCCGCCGGGTCCTGGGGTCATCGCCCTGCCGACTCCTTCGGCCCGTCCAGCGGGATCCCCGCCTCGCACCGTACCGGGTCGATCGGAATCGGCGCCAGCGCATCGACCCACCGCACCTCCCCGCGCCAGTCGACGAAGAAGGCCAGGTCCCCGGTGACGCCCGGCACGGCGGGGTGGGCCGTGGCCCCCCATACGTACGCGCCGTCCTCCCCCGCGGCTCGGGTGACCGCGAACACGTACCCCTGCTTGACCCCGCCGGCCAGCACCTCGTCGATCAGGCCCGTCTGGCCCAGGGGCCAGGTGGAGCCGGCGTAGTCGAGCTCGTCATCGCCCTCCTTGTCGCTCTCGCGGAACAGGGTCTGCGCGGCGGCGAGGGTCCTGAGCGCCCCCGCCGCGGCGGTGGTGTTGCGATACACCCGCGCCTGGTTCAGCCAGGCGACGCCGAGCATGGCCGGGCCCGCGCCCAGGGCTGCCACCAGCAGCGCCCGCGCCAGCAGGTTCTCTCGGGGCGGATTCGTGTGCTGATCGCTCACCGGCCGCCCCTCTCCAGGCTCAGCGTGAAGGGCCGGCCCGACCGCTCCACCCGCCCCTCGGCGGTGATCCAGAGGTGCACCGGCGCCTCCCCGGGGGGCATGGGGTCGGCGGTCGCTGCCCACCGGGGCGGGTCGAGCGACCGCGCGGTGCGGATCACGTGCCCCTGGTCCACGCCGTCGGCCCAGGACGCGGTGGGGTCGAGGTCCCGCAACAGGTGCCCCCGCGCCACGCCGCTGCCCAGGCCGGAGTCGATCACGTTCGTGGTCTGCAGCGCCCACAGGTCCGGGGCGTAGTCCAGCTCGCCGTTCCTGTCCTTGTCGCCCTCCCGGTAGAGCGTCTGGGACGTGTTGAGCGTCTTGAGCGCCCCAATCGGGGAGGCCTCGCCCTGGGGAAACACGCGCCGCCAGTCCAGCGCGCTGAACGCCGCCAGCAGGCCGAGGCTGCCGGCCACGCCCGCGGCGCCCGCCGCCACCAACCGCTGCCGACGCCCGGCGCAGTCGTCGCGCGACCCCTGGCTCACGGGCGCCACCTGCGCGGCCACCCGGTCCCCCAGCCACAGGAGCACCGCCAGGACAGCCC
>JAWLGW010000782.1:0-3930 GCA_041690735.1 Planctomycetota bacterium | reverse complement strand
ACGTCGTCGTCGAGGGCCGCCAGCACCCGCCTCAGCTCCTTGTTGCTGAAGTCGAGCTTGCTGGGCGAGTCGGCGTCGTCCTTGTCCACCGGGTTACGCATGCCGCCCGAGATGTCCTGCGCGAACAGCAGCCGCTTGGACTGGATCGGGATGCCGTGGAACCGCACCCGGGTGCGCGCCGAGTCACCGGTGAGGGGCCGATCGCGCCCCTCACCGTCCGCGGGGGTCCGGTCGTCCTTCTTCTTCTTCTTGCCGGCGGGCGCCGGCGGCGCCACGTCCTGGGGCCGGAAGCCGTCCCGGCGAGGGGCCCACCAGCCGCGCCACACCTCCGCGTCGTCGCCGAGCGACTGACCCGTCAGGTCGGCCAGGGCCAGGGCGACCCGGTACTGGGGGAGCCCGTCCGAGCGGCTCAGCCGCTCGATCAGCGCGTCGATCGCCCGCACGGCGAGGTCGGGGTCGCTGCTGCGCTTCGCCCACCCGGCCAGGGCGTCGAGGCCGGCGAACAGCACCCGCGCGCTCCAGCCCGGGTTGCGGGCGTCGACCTGCCCGGCCACCACGTCCACCGCGGCGGCCGCCGCCTGCCGCGAGTCGACGCGGCGCAGCGCCTCGAGGGCGGCGATCCGCAGGGGGGGCAGCTTGTGCTCGAGGGCATCCTCGATCAGGGGCCGCGCGCGGTCCGGCTCGAGGGCGGCGAGGGCGATCAGCGCGTCCCCCTGCACCCGGAACTCGGAGGCGGGGTGGCGCCGCTTGTGGACCTTCTCCAGCGCCTTCCCCGACTCGGCCGAGCCGATCGCCTCCAGGGCCCAGATGCTCTCCAGGGCCGTCAGCTCGTCGCGCGAGCGGAGCCCATACCTCTCCAGCGCCTCGCGTCCCTCGGCGTAGCGGCACTGCCCGTACAGCTCGGCCACGGTCGCCGACACGAACGGGTCGCGATGCCCCAGCAGGCGCTTCATGGCGCCGAGCAGCTCGGCGCTGTCGCGCGCCACCAGGGCGTCGAACACGTCGTCGCGCACCCACACACTGGCGTCGGCGAAGTAGCGCGCCACGTCCAGACCGGCGGACTGCGCCTCTTGCTTGGCCTCCTTCGCCGCCTCCCGCTGCTTCTCCAGGCTGCGGTCGGGGTCGTAGTAGGGCGGCCCGTCGGGCGCTGCGGCGGCGGGAGACACGGCGCCGAGCAGCGCAGCGATGATGATGGTGGAACGAGCCATGGCCTACTCCTGGAAGACGAGGCCTATCTTTCTCGGACGCGCCGCCCGGTCAAGGTCCGAAACCTGGGGAGCCGTCGCCGCCGGGGCGTGGAGAAGTCCTGGAGAAGCGGGGGATCCCAGGTGCGGCGCGGCCGTAACTGGCTGTAGCAAGGAGGCTTGCGTGTCCAGGGCGATTGTGCCCTGCCTGTGGATAACTCGGCCCGGGGGCGGGTCGGCTCACTCGCCGAGGTAGGCGGCCTTGACCCGCGGGTCGTTCCGGAGCTGCTTGGCGTCGCCCGACATGATCACCGTCCCCGTCTCCATGACGTAGGCCCGATGGGCGAGGTCGAGGGCGGCGTGGGCGTTCTGCTCGACGATGAACACCGTCACCCCCTCCCGCTCGTTGAGCTCGCGCACGGTGCGGAAGATCTGCTGACAGATCAGCGGCGCCAGCCCAAGCGACGGCTCGTCGAGCAGCAGCAGCCGGGGGCGGGCCATGAGCGCCCGCGCGATGGCCACCATCTGCTGCTCGCCGCCGGACAGGCTCCCCGCCCGCTGCGCCTTCCGCTCCTCCAGGCGGGGGAACATGGCGTACATTTCGCGGACGTCCTGCTCGATCGCCGCCGGGTCGTTGCGCAGGTAGGCGCCCATCTCCAGGTTCTCGAGCACCGTCATCTCGGCGAACAGGCGCCGCCCCTCGGGCGACTGCGCCACCCCGCGGGCCACGATCTCGCTCGGCTGCAGGGCCGAGACCTCCTCGCCCTCCAAGCGGATGCTGCCGCCGCGGGTGCGGATCAGGCCGCAGATCGTGTTGAGCGTGGTGGTCTTGCCGGCGCCGTTGGCGCCGATCAGGGTCACGATCTCGCCCCGGCGGACCTCCATGGAGATGCCCTTGAGCACCTCCAGCGGGCCGTAGCCGGCGCGCACGTCCTCGAGCGCCAGGAGGACCTCGCCCTCGCCCTCAGCCATGGCGCTCCTCCCCGGCTTCGTCGGGGGCTGGGACGGTGGGGTCGAGGCCGGTCGGATCGACGCTGGCGTCAGCCGGCGCCGCCTCCCCGGCCGCCTGGTCGCTCGGCTGCGCCGCCTCGTCGCCCGGCTCATCCTGCACGCCCAGGTAGGCCTCGATCACCTTGGGGTCAGCCTGGACCTCGGCCGGCGGCCCGTCGCTGATCAGCTCCCCGTGGTCCATCACGTACACGTAGTCCGAGATGTTCATGACCAGCTTCATGTCGTGCTCGATCAGGAACACCGTCCCGCCGGCGCGGCAGATCTTGCGGATCAGCGCCATGAGCTGGTCGGTCTCGGCCGGGTTCATGCCCGCCGCCGGCTCGTCGAGCAGCAGCAGCTGGGGGTGAGTGGCCAAGGCCCGGGCGATCTCCAGCAGCCGCTGCTCGCCGTAGGCGAGGTTGGTGGCCAGGTCGTGGGCCCTGTCGAGCAGCCCCACGAAGTCGAGGTACCGCAGGGCGGCGGCGTGGATCTCGTCCGCCTCGCGCAGCATGCCCGGCAGGCGCAGCATGGAGGCGAACACGCCGCTCTTGGTGCGCGGGTGGAGCCCCACCTTCACGTTGTCGATCACCGGCAGGTCGGGGAACAGCCGGATGTTCTGGAAGGTCCGCGCCAGCCCCAGCTTGCAGATCTGATCGGGGCGCTGCCCCACCAGCGAGCGCATCCCCTGCTCGGGGTGGTGGACGACCACGTCGCCGGCGCTGGGGGGGAAGATCCCGGTGACCGCGTTGAACACCGTGGTCTTGCCGGCGCCGTTGGGGCCGATCAGGCTGGTGATCTGGCCGCGCCGGATCCGCAGCGAGATGTCGTGGGCCGCCCGGACGCCGCCGAAGTAGCGGCACAGGCCCTCGGTCTCGAGGATGACCTCGCCCGCCTCAGCCACGGGGCTCCTCCAGCACGAACAGCCGCGGCCGGCTCGCCTCCAGCAGCTCCTGGTCCTTGCCCGCCGGGGTGGCGCTGGCCTCCGCCTGCCCGCGCGGCAGCAGCCCCTGGGGCCGGAAGCGCATGACCACGATCAGGAGCAGGCCGTACACCAGGAAGCTCGCCTGGGGCGGCACCCGGAAGGTGACGTCGCCCAGCGGCGCGATCAGCAGCAGCACGACCGCCACCACCAGGCCGGCGGCGCCGATGCCGATCCGCAGCTTGAGGGGCCGCGTCAGGATGACCGCGACCGCGACCGCCACCACCTCGACCGCCACCGTCAGCTGCGGGACCGAGACCTCCTCGCGCAGCACCTCGCGCAGCGAGAACAGGATCAGCGACCCCAGCAGCACGCCCCGGATCGAGCCCATGCCGCCCAGCACCACGGCGCACAGGATCAGGATCGACTGCCAAATGTCGAGGGACTTGACCGCGACCGTCCCCAGCCACAGCGCGAACAGGGCCCCGCCCACGCCGCCGAAGAAGCCGCTGATGGCGAAGGCGACCATCTTCTCGCGGGAGACGTCGATCCCGCAGGCCCTGGCGGCCACCTCGTCGAGGCGAACGGCGGCCCAGGCCCGCCCGATCCGCGATCGGTTGAGGCGATCCATGACCACCAGGGTGGCGGCCAGGAAGGCCATGACGAGGTAGTAGAAGGTGGGCTCGTCCCAGTACAGCTTGTTGCCGAACAGCTCGGGGCGCGTGGCGAAGCTGAGCTTCATGCCGTAGGCGCCGCCGGTGAACCAGGCCGAGTTCAGATACACGAAGTACATGATCTCGGCGATGCCCAGGGTGACGATCGCGTAGTAGTCGCCCG
>JAWLGW010000781.1:0-3933 GCA_041690735.1 Planctomycetota bacterium | reverse complement strand
CATCCAGCGTTGTGCGAGGGTGCGATCGCGGTCGAAGACGAAGGTGGTCGGCAGGGCGAAATCCATTCCGACGTTCAGGTGCTGGTCCAACTCGTCCGGGTCGACGTTGGCGAGCGCATAGACGTGGAACGGCAGGTCGTGCTCTTCGACGAACGGCACGAGCGTTGTTTCGAAGTCCTCGCGCGCATCGGCGGACAGGCTCAAGAACGCCACGCCCCGGTCGCGGTACGCGCGGTAGAACGCGGCGAGTTCGGGCATCTCGTGCACGCACGGCGGACACCACGTGGCCCAGAAATTGATCACGAGCACCTTGTCCCGGTTTTCTTCGAGAAACGCGGCGATGTCGTCGACCGTCGCCAGCGACACGCCCGCCGATTCCGCCTGGGTCTGGGCGTCGTCGGCGGTCTGCTCGGTTTCCGAAGCGGCGTCAGCCGTTTCGGTGTCGAGGGATTTTGAAGGAGTTTGGAGCGATTTCGACGCCGATCCCACCCGTTCCAAGGCGGCTTCGGCCGCGGGTCGGGACATTTCCGCGGGGGCCGCGTCCTCAGGCGCGTTGCAGCCGGCGAGCAGCGCCGCGGCGATGGCGATTCCAGTTGCGATGTAGCGTCTCATTCCGTCTCCCGTTCGGTCCATGGACCCCGGCGGGTGGGGTGTTTCAGGTCGCGCGCGAGCAGTTCGAGGAACCGCCGCCGAGGGATTTCCCGCGCGCCCAGGCGCGCCAGCCCCCGCGCGATCTCCTTGCCGATCCCGGTGTTGGCGCCGGTGACGACGCACAGCTTGCCGGTGAGGTCGGCGGCGATCGGCTTGGCCATGGGGTCTCCTCCTGCGGGAGGGGAGACCCTACGGGTGCGGGCGAGTCGCCACAAGCGGGCTCAGCGGGCCACGATCCGGTACACCGCCCCGTCGAAGGCGCACACGTACAGCTCCCCCGCCGCGTCCTCGCCGAAGGAGGCGATCGGCAGCCCGCTCTTGAGGAGCTTGTGGACCTCCACCCCCTGGGCGCGCGGGTGGAGGCTGGCCTCGCTGCGGCTGGCCGCGGGGGCGTCGGGCCGCTGGCGCAGGGCCCACACCGCGCCGCTGAGGTAGTCGGCGTACACGTACCACCCCCGCAGGGCAGGCACCTTCGCGCCCCGATACACGTAGCCGCCGGTGATCGAGCCCCCCTCGTCACGGCCGTAGGCCGCCAGGGGCTCACGGTGGTCCTCGATCGTGGCCGCGACGTCGTCGTCGTACACCGCGAACCCCTCGTAGCCGCGCCAGCCGTAGTTGCCGCCGCGCTGGAGCAGGTCGACCTCCTCCCAGGCGTTCTGCCCCACGTCGCCGGCCCACACCTCCCCGGTCTGCCGGTCGAAGGAGAACCGCCACACGTTGCGCAGGCCGTAGGCCCACACCTCGCCGCGGGCGCTGCCCATGCCGACGAAGGGGTTGTCCTCGGGCACCGCGTACGGCTGCTCACCGTCGACGTCGAGGCGCAGGATCGCGCCCAGCAAGGTGCTCCGGTCCTGGCCGTTGTTCTTGGGGTCCCCCGCTGAGCCGCCGTCGCCCAGGCTGACGTACAGCTTCCCATCGGGCCCGAAGGCGATCATGCCGCCGTTGTGGTTGCCCCACGGCTGGGGGACCTCGAGGAGCACGCGCTCCGAGGCCGGATCGAGCCGGCCGCTCTCCCCCCGGGCGACCTCGGCCAGCACGCTGCGGCGGGGCCGGCTGGCCGAGTAGTACACGAAGGCGCGCCCGTTCTCCGCGTAGCCCGGGTGGAAGGCGAGGCCCAGCAGCCCCTCCTCGTTGTGGCGGGTGGAGACGCGCGCGGCGATGTCGAGCACCGTCTCGGGCTGCGCGCCCGGGTCGAGCTTCAGGCGCAGGATCCGCCCCGCCTGCTCCACCACGACCACCTGCCCCGGCTCCCCCGGCGCGTGGGTCAAGAACAGCGGGCGCTGGAAGCTGACGCGGAAGGCGCGCTCCAGCCGCACCGCCGGCCCGCCGCCGGCGGCGGCCACGGGCAGGATCCCGCCGGCGGGGACGTACTTGAACGCCAGGAAGGCAGCCAGGCCAGCCAGGGGCAGGAGGAGCGCGGCGCCGGCCGCCACGATCCAGCGGCGCCTGCGAGGAGGAGGGGTGCTCATGCCGTCATCCTATAGCCCCGCCGTGGAAGGGAGCGGACAGCGACGCCTTCTCGACCATGGACCGCGAGCCCGCGGCCAGAGGCCACAATGAACCCCGTGAGCGAGACGAGGAGCTATCTGCGCGAGCGGGACCGGGTGCTGGAGCTGGTGGCCGAGGCCGCCGACATGCTGCGGGCGGAGGTCGCCCGCCCCGGCGGACCGCGAGGCGCCGGCGAGCACGCCGACGTGGACGACGAGATCTGCGCCCTGCTGGTGGACGGCCTGGCGGCGAGCTTCCCCCAGGACGCGATCCGCAGCGAGGAGCTCCCCGAGCGGCCGGGCAGCTCGGGGCGGGCCTTCGTGATCGACCCCCACGACGGGACCCGCCACTTCCTGCGCGGGTCGCGCGACACGGCGATCTCGGTGGGGCTGGTGGAGGAGGGGCGGCTGGTGCTGGGCGTGGTGTGCGCGCCCAACCCGGCCCCCACCACGGGGCCCAACGGGCTGCTGGTCGACTGGTGCCAGGGGGCGCCCCTGCGGCGGGACGGGCGCGAGGTGGCGCCGCCCGCCGACCCGCCCCAGGCGCTCACCGCCGACAGCAAGGTCCTGTGCAGCCCGGCGCTCCGCAGCGAGCTGCGGCGCTGGAACGAGGAGGTGGTGGCGCCGGCTCAGCTGGTCGGCTGCGGCAGCCCCGCCACCCGGGCCGCCCTGGTGGCCGTGGGCGAGGCGCAGGGCTGGACCACCCTGCGCACTGTCCTGCACGACTGGGACTACGCGGGCGGGCAGGCGCTCATGGAGGCGGCCGGCGGCGCGCTGGTGGGGGAGCACGGCCAGCCGATCGCCTGGCGCGGCGTGGCGCCGGTGGAGCGCCACAACCGCGACTGGTTCGGCGGGGCCAGCCTGGCGCTGGCCCAGGAGCTGTCGAAGCGCTATCGGTGGGCCCTGGCGGAGCGAAGGCCCCGCAGGCGCTGAGCTACTTGCTGCCGAAGTCGAGCAGCTCCAGCTGGAGCTTGCCGTCGCGGAAGGACTTCACCGCGCACTGGTTGAAGGGGCGCACGTCCTTCTCGGCCAGCCACATCTCCGTCGAGCTCATGCCCTCCTTGCCGCGCTTGACCACCAGCACCTCGAGCTGCCGGCCCTTGAAGTCGATGGTCTTGGTCTCGGGCTGACCGAGGAGGGCGTCGTAGGTGAAGGGATCCTTGTAGCGCCCCTCCTCCTCCGCGAGGTCCAGGGTGACGGACCGCGGCTGCCCCTTCCCGACGTAGGTCATCGTGAAGGTGACGGAGGTGTCGGTGACCCCGGTGACCTCGAACTTCATGTTGACGGTCTCGTTGCCGGCGTAGGAGGCGTAGGTCGCCCAGTCGCCGACCTGGGCGTACTTCCAGGGGGTCTTGGCGCTCGCCTTGTCGAAGGTCGCCTTCACGGGGGCGGTCGGCTGCGCCGTCGCGCCGGTCTTGGGCGCCTCGGGCGCGACCTGCGGCTGGGCCGGGGGCGGGGCGGCGGTCTCGCCGGGGCAGCCCGCACAGAGCAGGGTCAAGGCGAGGGGAAGCGCGAGGGCGCGGGACATGCGGACCTCCTGGGTGAGGGAGGGAGCATATCAGCGCGACACTGCTGTGCGGTCAAGTTAGAGTGAGCCGCGTGACCGCCGTCGCTCCCCTGGTCCTGGTTGCCAACCCCGGCGCGGGCGACGGCGACGGCGCCGTCGCCGTGCGCGAGGTCGAGGAGGCCCTGCGCGCCCGCGGGGCCGCCTTCGAGGTGCGGCGCACCGGCGGGCCGGGCGACGCCGTGCTCGCCGCGGCCGACGCCGCGCGGGACGGCGCCGAGACGGTGGTCG
>JAWLGW010000780.1:0-3936 GCA_041690735.1 Planctomycetota bacterium | reverse complement strand
GAGGCCCCCCCACAGCAGGCCCTTGAAAATGTGGTTGTTGCCGCCCGCGAGCCACTCGATCCCGGCGACGGGGCCGGTCCCGGCGCGCCAGTTGCCGCCCGGCGCTCCGCTCCCGGCCGCGCGGATGGTGCGGGCGAAGGCGTCGGGCCGGCCGCAGATCACCATCTGGACCCGCAGGGCCTCCACGGCGCGCGCCAGGTTGGCGCGCGCCTCCGGGGCGCCGGTGGCCTGGTAGCGCAGGGCCTGGGAGTAGGCGTACACGCCGGTCCACAGGGCGCCGTCGCCGTCGGCCTCGAGGCCCCCCGGCCCGCGCCGAGCCAGCGCGCCGGTCGGGTCGAGGAACCGGGCCGGCACCTCGGCGTCGGCCGCGTCGGCCTTGGCCCGGAGCGTCTGACCGAAGGCTTCCGACTTGACCCGGGCCTCCTCGAGGTTGAGGGGGTCGACCACCCGGCCGACCACGCGGAGCAGATCGGGGCGCGCCCGATGGAGCGCGAAGTCGGTGCGGTCGTAGGTGAACCCGTGGATCGCGGCCGCGAACTCGGGCCGCCCGATGTACGGCTGCACCCACGGCGTGCTGTGGAAGGAGGCGAACAGCCCGAACAGGAGGGCCTTCTCCCACGCCGGGGCCGGACCATGGGAGGGCGAGACGACGCGCTCCGAGCGCCAGAGCGGCTGCGCCCCGGACGGCCCCTGCCAGCGCCAAGTCTCGCTCGGGTCGGCGAAGGGCGGGGCGCCCCGGTAGGTGCCCTGCAGCCCGCCGGCCGTCGAGGCGAAGCGGGCGGTCACATGCAAGGGGACGCCGTCCGCCGCGGTGCGGGAGGGGAGCCCCGGCCCGCCCGAGGCCCAGCCCATGCGGTCCAGGGCCAGGGTGACCTCGAGGTCGCCGCCCGGGAGGTCGCGGGCGCGGCCGGTCCACACCGTCGAGACGGGGCGTCCGCCGTAGCGGAAGGTGGTCAACTCCACCTCCCGCAGGAAGACGTAGTCGCCGCCGGTCCAGCGCAGCTCGACCCGGCCGGTGTAGGCGCCCTTGCCGGCCTCCTGGCCCGAGACCGTGTACACGCCGGCTCGCGCCTGAGCGTGCGCCGGCGCGGGCGCGAGCGTCACGAGCGACAGCAGCAGGGCGACGGCGTGCCCCGCAATGGCGGAGCGGATCATCGGCTGCTCTCCCGCAGGAGGCTCGCCACGGCGTCGCCTCCCGTCGCCAGAATGAAGGCGGCCCCGACCTCGGGGTCGTCTCCGAGCGTCACCTCCCGCCGGGCGAGGTCGCCCGCGCTCAAGTCCACCTCCAGGCGGGCGCTCGCGCCGTCGCCCGCGAGCGCGAGCACGGTCACGCGCCCAGCCGGCAGGCGGCCCAGGCGCAGGTGGCCCGAGGCGTCGCTCCACACCTCTGCTGCGGGCAGCGGCAGCGGCACGCCGCGAGCGTCGAGGGCCACGGTGGTGCAGCCCTCCGCCGGGCGCCCGGCCGCGTCGAGCAGCCGCAGCTCGATCGCGGCCTCGGGGGCGAGCGCGATGTCGTCGAGGGCGGCCGGGTCGACCCACCGAAGCGCCCGTCCCGGCGCCGACACCAGCACGCGCGCGGGGGCGGGGCCGTCCGGCAGCGGGAGCTCGAAGCCTCCGTGGAGGTCGACCGCAGCGCCGGACAGGTAACTCTCCGCCAGCGACGCCAGATCGGGGATCGCTGGCTCGGCAGTGAAGGCGAACACCTCGGCGTCAGGAGCGGGCGCCGCGAGGCGACCGACCAGGCGGTGCAGCGGCGCCTGGGGCGGCGGCTCGTCGCGCTGGGCCTGGGCTGACTGGGTGGCGCCGGCGGCGGTCGCTCCGCGCGAACCGCCGGCGTCGCAGCCGCTCACGAGGGCGCCGAGCAGGAGCGCCGCCAACAGGGTAGGGGTCGAGTCGTGCATAGCGCTGCACCTCCTGAGGCGCGGGCTGCGCAAACGGAGGGCGCATGCCTAACTCCAGAGGTGCCATGGCGCGCACCGCCGCTCGGCGGACACGGCGTCCAGATCGGGCGCTTTCTCGCCGAGCGCCTCCCAGGCTGATCGCCTCCCGCGGGCGGGCGGACGAGCCAAGTCTGTGTGGGCGGGTTGTTTACGACGGCTGTCGCCAAATCCCTCCCCACCTGGGGCGCGATCTCCAGATACCCAGGCGTCACGAGGGAGGGATGCCCGTTGACTCGTCGCAGCCTGTTGATCGCCTACGTGCTGTGGTTCTTCTTCGGCCTGCTGGGGATCCACCGCTTCTACCTGGGCCGCTGGATCACCGGCCTGATCTGGCTCGCCACCGGCGGCCTGCTCGGGGTGGGCTGGCTGGTCGACGCCCTGCTGACCTACTTCATGGTGCAGGACGAGAACGAGTCCTGCGCCTACTGGCACCCCAGCACGGTGTAGGACCGAGGCGTACGCACAGAGGCCCCGGGCGGCGAGCCGTCCGGGGCCGCTGCACTCGCGCCGAGCCGGGCCTACCGGTACTCGACCAGGAACACCGGGCGCCGGCTGGCGTCCTGCGAGTCGGAGGAGAGGAAGGAGATCGCCCCGTCGTCGTGGTTGGCGTAGTCCGCGTCGCGGAAGCGCAGCCCGAGGTTGGGGGCGGCGCCGCTGGCCCAGGCCTGCGCGGCCGCGGTCACCTCGAACACGACCCACCGGCCCTGGCTGCCGGCGGCGACCGTCTGCTGCCCCAGCAGGGCGACGTCGACGTCGGGCATGGTCAGGTCGGTGCGGGTGGTGGTCTGGGTGGCGCTGTCGTAGCAGATCCCGTCCAGGGTGGCGTCCAGGCCGCCGCGCCCCTCGAGCCACGGGGTGCGCGGGCCCGAGTCGATCACCCGGTGGGCCTGCACGGTCAGGTCGGCGCCGATCAGCCCCGAGGTGCTGGCCAGGAACAGGGCCACGTACGCCTTGGCCACCTGCTGGCCCGCGGGGGCCACGGGCTGGGGGAACTCCACGAAGAACAGCCGCTCGCCCAGTTGCCCCGAGGGGCGGTCGCCCACGATCAGGGCGGTGGTGTGTCCCCAGTTGTCGTTGAGGTACAGCCCCTCGCCGCGCAGGTAGGCGTCCTTGCCCACCTCGGGCCCCGGCTGCACGGCGGCGCCGGTCCCGGCGCCGACCACCAGCAGGGTGCCCTGAGCCTCGCCCCGCACGGCGGCCGCGGCGGCGACGTCGCTGGCGGCCGTGGCGAGGGAGAAGGAGGCGCCGGCCGGCGCGTTCGCGGCCAGCTCGACGGCGACGTGCAAGGTGCGCCTCGCCCCCGCGGTGACCCCCTGCGCCGCCGACGGGAGCTGGAAGGTGACCGAGCCGTCGTCCTGGGTGAAGGTGTGGGGGCCCGCCAGGAGGACGTCGCTGGCGCCGAACCGCCCGTCGCCGTCGTCCTCGTACAGCGAGAGCCCGGTGACCTGGGTGGCGTCGTCGAGGTCCCCCCGGGCGTCGACGGTGATCGCGGTGAGGGTGGTCGCGCCGCCAACACCGGCGGTGAGCTCCAGGGTGAGGGCGCCCGTCTGGGCGCCGGGCGCGGCGATCGCGGCGGGGGCGTTGCGAGCGGTGAGGGCCAGCGCGCTGGCCGGAGCCGAGACGTCGAACACGCCGCTGCTGACGATCGAGCCGTTGGTCGAGACCTCCTGTCCGCCCAGTCCGTAGTAGGCGTGCGCCAGGACGTCGCCCGCCGAGAGGGTGAGGCCGAAGCTCTCGCCGGCGGCCGCGGTCCCGGCCAGGGTGTACTCCACCACCATGTCGAGGCTCGAGCCGGCGTAGGAGAGGCGCTGGTTGGACGAGAAGGGGAACCGCAGCAGGCCGTCCTCGTCGAAGGTCGCGGTGCCCAGCACCCGGTCGCCGGCGTCGATCCGCCCGTCCGCGTTGAGGTCCACGGCCAGCCGGGCCCAGGCGACGTCGCGGGTCGAGTCGGCGGTCCCGGCCGCGCGGAAGGTCAGCCCGTGGACGTCGAGCTCGC
>JAWLGW010000779.1:0-3938 GCA_041690735.1 Planctomycetota bacterium | reverse complement strand
GTCACCCGGTTCGAGCTGCCCGCCTTCGCCCTGGCGGTCGGCGGCGTCGCTCTCGCCGCCGGGCTGCCGCTCGCGCTGTGGGGCCGGAGGACCGTGCGGGTCGACCTGGCCCGCGGCGAGCTGAGCACCTGGCTGGGCCGGTGGCTCCCCAGGCGACGGCGGGTGTGGCCGCTCGAGCAGGTGGAGGCGGTCGAGGTCCTGCAGCGCCGCTACACCCGCTCCAACCGCGTGCAGGCGGGCGGCACCACGATCAGCGTCGGCGGCGGGTCCTACTATCGCGATCACCTCTACCTGTGCGGTCAGGGCCTCCGCCTGGAGCTGCACGACGGCGACGACGCCGCCGAGCGCGCCGGCGAGCTGGCCACACTCCTGCAGGTCCCCGCCCGCTACCGCCCCCACCGCGGAGAGGCCCGTCCCCTCCCGCCGCGACCGGGGCCGCCCGCCCTCCCGCCGCCGCGCGATCACCCGCTGGCGCCCGTCGCGATCGGGCTGGTGGTGGGTCGGACCGCGGGGGCCGCGCTGAGCTGGCCCTTCGGGCTGCGGCTGACGGACCGCGCCTACGGCGCGCCCACGCCCGGGGAGCGGCGCCTGGTCGGCCACGGCGCCTGGGCGCCGGTGGTCACCAAGGCGCTGTTCGACGACTGGGACGCGCTGGTCCGGCCCACCTACGTGGGCGCGCTCGCCTTCTCGCCCGACGGCTCGCAGCTGGCCTCGGGCGGGCGCGACGAGCTGATCGTGTGGGACCTCGGCAGCGGCGCCCCGGCCCGCCGCCTGAGGCGCAAGGGCCTGGGCACCGTGACCCAGGTGGGCTTCACCGCCGAGGGCGCCTGCCTCGCGGCGGCCTACGACTCGCGCGCCGGCTGGAGCGCCCTCCGCTGGCCTGCCGGCGCCGAGGGACCCCAAGGCGAGCCGATCCGCGAGCCGATCCGCGAGCCGATCCGCGAGCCGGCCGGGCGGAGGGCGGTGATCGCCGGCGACGCGGTGCTGCGCCTGGTGCTGCCGACGGTCACCGACCGTCGCCTGTCCCTGGAGGAGCGCTCCGGTCAGCCGCTCGCTACCTTCACCGAGGCCGGCACCCTCGACCGCTGGGCCCTCGACCCGGCCGGGCGGCTGCTCGCCGGCCACCCTCGCGGGTCGAGCCGGGTGTCGGTGTACCGCCTCGGCGAGGCGCCCGCCGCGCTGCCCTCCCTCAGCGCCCTGTCGACGGTGCGCTTCCTGGCGATCTCTCCGGGGGGGCGCCGGCTCGCGATCGGATGCAGCGACGAGGTGACGGTGTGGGACGTCGAGCGCACGAAGGTGGTGGCGCGGATTCCGCAGGACGTCCGCTCGGCCCTCGAGCCCGAGGTGGCCTTCGATGGCGAGGGGCGCCTGCTGGCGATCGGCCCCAAGACCGGCGCGGCGGAGCTGATCGTGTGGTCGGTGGAGGCGACCCCCCGCCGCGTGCTGCACGTCGCGCTGCAGAACCATCCCGGCGCGGTCGCCCTCAGCCCCGACGGGCGGCAGGTCGCCGTAGCGGGCGTCGATCAGCTGGTGCGGGTGTGGCCGCTGCCGCCGCCGTAGCGTTGCGTCTCGCGCGAAACGCTGCTGGCGGAAACCAACTCGCCTAAGCCACGCTCCTGCAAGGCCTCGCCTGCGGCACGGCACGCGCGGGGAGACCGCCGTCCCACCTCAAGGGAGGTCCCTCCGTGACCCGATCCGTGCGCACGGTCGCCCTCGCCCTGCTCGCCGCGCTGCTCGCCGGCAGCGAGGCCTCGGCGCAGCCCACCGCCCTCACCTGGCCGGCGCCCGAGCGCCTGAAGTACGAGCGCGGCTTCGAGTGGGCGGGCGAGCCCTACACCCGGCTGGCGCTCGAGCGACAGAGCGACGGCTCCTACCTGGCCGAGATCGGCGGGCAGGACCACGTGGCGCGGACCGGCATCCGGGTCGAGCCGCTGCAGCTCATGAGGCTGCGGGAGCGCCTCGCCGACATGGACGCCTTCCCCGCCGCGAGCTTCGCCGGCGACGGCAACCACGACACCACCTCGCTGGAGGTCGAGGGGACCGACGCCGCCGGGCAGCCCTGGTCGCTCCGCCGCAGCTTCTTCCACCCCAGCGACGCCGACCTGTACCGGCGCGTCCGGGCCCTCGATGAGGCGGTGCTCGCGCTGATCGAGGAGGTGACCCGCCCGCGCCTCGACCGGTTCGTGTACGAGCGGGGGATCGAGTGGGGCGGGCACCACGCCAAGACCCGCCTCCGCCTGACCCGCCAGCAAGACGGCTCGTACCTCGCCGACGTGGGGGGCGAGGACCACGCCGATCGCGGCGGCGTGCCGGTGAAGGAGGCGCAGCTCACCGAGCTGCGCCGCACCCTCCATGCCCTGCGCGACTTCCCCGACGACTCGTTCGCCGGCGACGGGAACCACTGGTACACGCGCCTGCGGGCGGATGGGGAGGACCCCGCCGGCACCCCCTGGCGGTTCGCGCGCTCCTGCTACGACCCCAACCATCCCAAGGGCCAGCGCGCGATCGATGAGCTCGAGGAGGCGGTCACCCGCCTGATCGCCAGCCTGCCCCCGGCGCAGCCGACGTCAGGCGCCGGCTCCGCTCCCGCGACGTCGGCCGGCCTGATCGGCGGCCTGCCCCAGTAGGGCGCTCTCCCGCCCTCCCTCGAGCGGGCGCCCCTCGCGTTGCGCTCCCGACCTGGTGGTGCCAACCAATAGGTAGGGAGAGGAGCCGGGACCCATGAGCGCGAAGCGGACGGCGGCGATCGCCCTCGCGGCGGCCGGGGTGGGGCTGGCAGGGGCCGCGCTGCTCGACGCGCGCGGGGTGTTGGGCGGCAGCGCCTCGTCTTCACCCGGGGACACCACCCGATCGACCCAGGAGCACCTCGCTCTGCTCGAGCGGCGGCTGGGGCATCCCTGGCCGCCGGCCAAGGGCCTCCGCTACCCAGACGTCGAGCTGCGCCGCCTCGACGGCACCCCCATCCGGTTCTCCAGCCTGTTCGGCAAGGTGCTGCTGGTCGAGCCGGTCGGCATGCCCTGCCCCGCCTCGCTGGCCTACAACGGAGCGGAGGCGGGCCCCTTCCGCGGCGTGCGCCCGCAGGAGGGGGTCCCATCCGTCGCCGAGCTCCTGGCGGAACACCAGGTCGACCCGGCGCACCCCGACCTGCTGCACGTCCACCTGCTCCTGTACGGGACCGGCAGCGCCGCGCCCTCCTTGGAGGACGCCCGGGCCTGGGCCGCGCACTTCCAGCTCCAAGACCGACCAAACACGCTGGTGCTGGTCGGCGACGAGCGCCTCGTCGACAGGACCACCTACGCCATGATCCCGGGGTTCCAGCTCGTCGGCCGCGACGGACTGCTGCTCCTCGACGGGACCGGCCACCGGCCGCTCGACCACCCCTACGACGCGATCTTCCCGGCGCTGCGAGACCGACTCGACCCGCCACCCGAGGTGGACGAGCCTCATCCCCCTCCGGCCGAGGCCACCCCCGGACCCGACCTCACGGAGCTGCTGCGGCAGCGCGCCTTCGATCGTTTGGAGGCGACCCTGGCGGACCGGCGCGCGCAGGGGCGCCTGCCCGGCGACTTCGAGAGCGCGCTGGAGCGGGCCGTCGACACGCTCGCCCGGCATTTGCCGGAACGTCCCCAGCTTCTTGACGGGGCGGACGAAGTCACGTCGACCGCCGACGGTACCGCGAGGCGAGCCGCATGAGTCGCCGACGCAATGAGCTCGCGCCGACGTTGTTTCCGTTCCTGGCGGTGCTCGTGTGCACCCTCGGCACGCTGATCCTGTTTCTCGCCCTGGTGGCCCAAAACGCGACCGAGGCGGCACAGCACGATGTCGCGAATTCGGACCCCGCCGACGAGGAGGTTGCCCCGCGTGCGGCGACCGAGCTGACGGCCGACCAGGCCGAGCGGCTGATCGCGGAGGGGAACTTCCGTGTCGAGCAACTGGTG
>JAWLGW010000778.1:0-3938 GCA_041690735.1 Planctomycetota bacterium | reverse complement strand
CGACCCCGGGCCCGACCCCCAGCCCACCGCCCGTCCGGCCCCCAGCCCCCGCGCGCCCCGCGCCCGCGGCGTCCTCCACCGGTCCGGTCGGTCACCTCGAGGTGGTTCACGGGCCCGACGGCCTGCGCGGCAAGCGCTTCCCGCTGCTCGGCGGGCGCGCCACCGTGATCGGCCGCGATCCGGGCGCGGACCTGACGATCCCCAGCGAGCGCGTCTCACGCCGCCACTGCCGGTTCGACGCCACCTCCGAGGGGGTGGTGGTGCTCGAGGACCTCGGCTCGTCGAACGGGACCCTGGTGAACCAGGTCAAGATCGAGGGGCGCAAGGTGCTGGTCGGCGGCGAGTACGTGCAGGCGGGCGACTGCTTGTTCCGCTTCAGCGGCTGAGCGCGAGGCCGCGATCGGCAGCCCCGTCGGGCCTCGTGCCGGGCCTGCGCCCCGCGCGAGCTTCCGCCGCCGCACGGTCGTGTGTCTATGCAGCGCGCACTCCGGCCCTAGCGTGAAAGAGGCGGGGCGCCGAAGGGGGCGCCCGCCGCGCGCGGACCGCCTGCGGCGCGCTGCTTCCTCGCGGGCGGCGAAGGGACGGGCCATGGGACGTTGGAACCAGCCCCGCTGGTGGATCGGTCTGGCGGCCTTGCTGTCGTTCTTGCTGTCGGTCGGGTTGTGGTTCAGCGGGCACCGAGAGCAAGCCCTGTTCGTCGGCCTGTGGGTGCCCACGATCCTGGCGCTGGGAACGTTCGTGTTGCTGACGCGGCCCGAGGCGCCGCGCGGAGGGGTGTGATGCCCGAGGCGCTGCTGTTCGTGGCGGGGTTGGTGGTGTGCGCCCTGGTCGCCGTGGGGCTGTGGCAGCTGGAGCGGATCGAGGAGCGCCGGGAGCCGCTGGCGACCGCTCCTCCGCGGGCTGCGCCGGCCAAGCGCGAAGAGGCGCCGCTCGCGGAGGTCCCCCCCCGCGCGCCGAGCTTCATGGCGTCGCGACGCTTGCGTCAGCGCCGGCGCGAGCGCGGCGAGGCGCCGCCGGTGACGGAGGCCCCCTCGAACCAGGAGGCCTGAGGAGGCGTCCAGGAGCAAGATCCAGCGTCCTCGACCCGCGCCAGGAAGGCCGGGTTGTGTCGCTTGCTCATGCTCGCTCCCCTGCGAACGGTCGGCGTACACGAAGCGGCCGCGGGCGCTGACGCCCGCGGCCCTGCGCGACGACCCCGCTGCTACGCGCTGCGATCGTCGCTCTGGCGCATGAACCGCTCGCGCCCGACCTCGGCCCGCAGGCGGTCGATCGTCCGCTGCTGCTCCATGAGCTCGAGGCGGGCGTCCCGGAGGCGCTCGCCGGTGGTGCGGTTCTTCTTGTACAGGTAGTAAGCCGTGACGCCGCCGCCGACCGCGAGCACCCAGGGCTTGGCGAGCGCTGCAATGATTCGAACCGGCATGACGGCCTCCTCCCCCCGGGGGTGAGCTGGGGGTCGAGCTCTCCGACCAGCTTAGACCTCGGACGACAGGTCTGCCAAGCAAAGACGTCGCCGGCGGTCCCGCGCTGCTAACTCCCGCCACTTCCGGGACCGAGGGCGCCCTCCCCTGCCGCACCGTGCCGCAGCGCTGCACTCAGCCGCGCAGCTGCTCCAGCGAGCGGCGCAGGGCCTGCCGATCGTCCTGGTCGGTCCGCCCGGAGAAACGCAGCCGCGTGTAGCGCGCCACCGCCTCCTCCAGGGCCGGCTCCGCCAGACCCGCCGCGCGCCGCCGCGCCACCAACTCCAGGGGCGTCTCGGCGCCGTCGAGGCGGAAGCCGCGCCGGACCAGCGCCGCGAACAGCCGCGCCCGCGCGTCCGCCAGCTCGGGCGCGCTCACCCGATCCCGTGCCAGGTGCGCCGCCGTCACCGCCCGCCGGGTGCGCCACGAGCCGAGCGACGCCAGCAGGAGGACCGCCAGCGCCCCCACCACCAGCGGCGTCACGGGACGGGGCGCGGGCGCCGCGGCCTCGAGGGGACCCGCGTCGGAGGGACCCGCCTCCGGGCGTACCGGCGGGCCCGCCTCGGCCGGGCTGGGCGGCGTGGGGTCGAACGGCACCCAGCCGGCCCCGACCACCCCCACCTCGACCCAGGCGTGGGCGTCCCGGGCCCGGACCACGAACCATCCCTCCGCGTCGCGGAGCTCGCAGCGGAACCCGCTCACCAGGCGGGCTGGCACGCCCTGCAGGCGCAGCAAGGTGGCGAGCGAGGCCGCGAACTCGACGCACACCCCGCGCCGCTCCACCAGCAAGAACTCGCGCAGGCGCCCGCGCAGGCCGGTCTGGCGCAGCGGCTGACGGGCGTCGTAGCGACAGGACGCCATGAGCCACGCCGCCGCGTGTCGGGCGCGGGCGATCGGCGAGCGCCCCCAGGCCACCTCCTGGGCGAGCGCGCGCAGGTCGGGGTCCTGCGCCACCGCGTCCGGCACACGGAGCAGGTCGGGCCGCTCGAGGGGCGGCGGGTCGTCGCGAGGCTGCGCGGGCGGCAGCAGGCACTCGGCCACGTAACGGAGCGGGTACGCCGCGCCGGGCGGCGCCCGCGGCCCGGCCGGCGAGGGGATCCAGGCGGTGCCCCGCAGGGCTCGCAGGGGGCCCACGGTCAGGAGCAGCCCGTCGA
Organism: Planctomycetota bacterium; assembly: GCA_041690735.1. Lineage (GTDB taxonomy): Bacteria > Planctomycetota > J058 > J058 > J058 > JAWLGW01. The sequence continues at coordinate 1,327 of JAWLGW010000778.1, read as the reverse complement.
CCGGCTCGAGCAGCTCGACCTCGACCGCCCGCACCTCGCCCGCGCCGAGCTCCTGCTGCAGCGCTTCGCCCGGAGCCTCCGCGGCGGCGGGACCGAAGCCGCCCGCGTCGGCCTGCTCGAGGACCGCCCCCCGCAGCAGCAGCTGCTCCACCCCCGGCAGCCAGGCCCGGGCCACCGGCCGGTCGGACGCAGCCAGCGCGGCGCGGGAGCGCTCGAAGCGCACGTCGGGCTCGAAGCCGACCACCCGGGTCGGCGAGCCGGCGGTCGCGCCGTCCCTCGCCGCCGCCGGCGCGGTCGTGGCGGCCGCCGGCGTTTCGCCGCGCCGCAGTCGCGGCAGCTCTACCCCCAGGGCCAGCGGCGCCGCGGCCAGCGCGACCAGGACCAGCGGAGGGAGGCGGCGGGGCCGGACGCCCCAGGGCGTCGGCGCCACGCCGACCGTCACCGAGCTGCCGGCCGCCTGCTCCAGCTCGAGGCGCCGGGCGAGCTGCAGGCCCGCCGCCGTGGCGACCAGCGCCAGCACCGCGGGCGCCAGGACCGACTCGCCGGGAGCGGCGCGGGGCACCAGGGCGGCGGCCGTCCACAGGGCGAGCAGCACCGCCAGGGCGTGGAGCGGCAGCGCCGCCGGGGGCGTGCGGACCAGCAGCGCCGCGGCCCACAGCCCCAGCGTCCGGGGCAGCCAGGCCACCGCCGCGGGCGGGCTCGGCGTCAGGGCGACGTGCAGGAGCGTCGCCACGCTCACGCTGCCGGCGATCACCACAGCCAGCACCTCCCGCAGGTCGCGCAGGCCGCCGCGGGCCGCCCCCCAGCCGGCGCCCCGACGCTGCGGCCGCCGCTCCGGGGTGCCGAGCAGCAGGCACGCCGCGGCGCCGACCAGCGCGGGGAGCCCGGCGGGCGCCGCCTGCTGCAGCGCGAGCAGCGCGAGGAGGAGCGCCGCGCCGGTGGCGAGGCGTGCCGGCCCCCTCACGCGCCCACCGCCACACCCACCGCGGCGCCTCGCCCGGTGGGACCTCGAGCCCGGCGCGCCCCCTCGTGCTGCGCGAGGAACGCGACCGCGTCCAGCACCAGCACCCCGTCTGCTCGCCGCACCTCCAGGACGTCCTGCCGCCGGGCGGTGACGAGCAGGGCCCCCGCTGGCGCGCTCGGCGGTGGCGCCTCGGGGGGCGCCGGCGTGATCACCGCCAGGGCGGCCAGCAGCCGCGCCGGCCCCTCGCTCCCACGCAGGGTCAGGCGCACCCCCGGCGGGTCCTCCTCCCCGGGCGCGGACAGGTCGACGTCGGCCCCCCGCCCCAGGAGCTCGAGGCCCATGCCGGCGACCAGGGCCACCGCC
>JAWLGW010000777.1:0-3941 GCA_041690735.1 Planctomycetota bacterium | reverse complement strand
GCCGCCGGCAGCAACCTCGGTGACCGCCGCGCCCTCGTAGACGGGGGCCTGACGGCCGCCAGCCGCCTGCCGCGGACGCGCCTCGTGGCGCGCTCATCCCTGCACGAGACGCCCCCCGAGCGGCCGACCGATGGCGGTCGCTTCATCAACGCCGCCGCGCTCCTCGACACCCGGCTGTCGCCGCGCGCGCTGCTGCGCGCGCTGCTGCAGATCGAGGCCCGCGCCGGGCGGGTGCGCGGGGACGACGGGCGGGACGAGCATCGGGGTCCCCGCCTGCTCGACCTCGACCTGATCCTGGTGGACGGGCTGGTCCTCACCGAGCCCGACCTCACCCTGCCGCACCCGCGGTTTCGCGAGCGCAGGTTCGTGCTGGCCCCGTCCGCCGAGGTCGCGCCCCGGCTGCGGGACCCGGTCACCGGACACACCATCGCCGAGCTGCTGGCGGCGTGCGACGCGAGGAGACGGAGCGCGTGAACGACCTGGTCCACCTGGACTCCATCCGCGCCGTGCGCGCTCAGCGCGGCGCCTGGCACGAGGCGGGGCTCACGGTGGGGTTCGTCCCCACCATGGGGGCGCTCCACGCGGGGCACGTGAGCCTGGTGGAGCGCGCCCGCGCCAGCTGCGATCGGGTGATCGCCAGCGTGTTCGTGAACCCCGCCCAGTTCGGCCCCGGCGAGGACCTCGAGCGCTATCCCCGCGACCTGGCGGGCGACCGTCACCGCCTGGCCGCCGCTGGCTGCCACGCCCTGTTCACCACCACGCCCGAGGAGATGTACCCCCCCGGCTTCTGCACCTGGGTCACCGTGGAGGGGCTGACCGACCGCCTGTGCGGCGCGGCGCGCCCCGGACACTTCCGGGGCGTCACCACCGTCGTCCTCAAGCTGCTCGAGATCGTGCAGCCCCACCGGGCCTTCTTCGGCGAGAAGGACCGCCAGCAGCTGATCGTGCTCCGCCGCATGGCGCGCGACCTCAACCTGCCGGTCGAGATGGTCGGCTGCCCGATCGTGCGTGAACCCGACGGCCTCGCCCTCTCCAGCCGCAACGCCTACCTGAGCGCCGACGAGCGGCGCCGCGCCCTGGCGCTGTCGAGCGGGCTGCGCGCCGCCCAGGAGGCCTTCGCCGCCGGTGAGCGCTCGGGGCCCGCCCTGGAGGTGATCGTGCGGGCCCACCTCGAGGAGGCGCGGGCCCGCATCGACTACGTCGAGGCGGTGGACCCCGGCAGCTTGGCCCGGGTCGACCGGGCCGACGCCGGGACGATCGTCGCCATCGCCGCCCACGTGGGAGCGACCCGGCTGATCGACAACGCGGCCCTCGGTCAGCCGCTGCCGTGAAGCTCGCGGCGCCCGCCAAGACCAACCTGTTCCTCGAGGTCCCGCGCCGCCGCCCCGACGGCTTCCACGACCTCGACACGGTGTTCGTCGAGCTCGACCTGGCCGACACGCTGGAGCTGGACCCGCTCCCCGCGGGCGACCTCGCGCTGGAGGTCGTCCCCCTGGAGGACCAGGCGGAGGCGGTCCCCGCGGGCCCCGACAACCTGGTGTGGCGCGCCGCCGACGCCCTCCGCCGGCGCGCCGGCCGGCCCGACCTCGGCGCCCGCCTGCGGCTCACCAAGCGCATCCCCGCCGGCGGCGGCCTCGGCGGCGGCTCCTCCGACGCGGCGGCTGCCCTGCGCGGCCTCGACGCCCTGTGGGAGACCCACCTCGGCGACGCCGCGTTGGCGGCGCTCGCCGCGGAGCTCGGCTCGGACGTGGCGTTCTTCCTGCGCGGCGGCCTGCAGCGGGGCTCCGGTCGCGGGGAGCGCCTCGAGCCGCTGCCGCTCCCCCCCGGCCCCCTCGACCTGGTGCTGCTGTTCCCGCCCTTCCCCTGCCCCACCCCGGCGGTCTACCGGGCCCTGGCGCCCCACCTGCCCGCGACGCCGCGCGACCCCGCCGCGCTGCTGACCGCCCTCGCCGCCGGGGACCCCGCCGCCGTCGCGGGCGAGCTGTTCAACCGCCTGGAGGCGCCGGCCTTCGACCTCCACCCGTCGCTGGCGGAGCTGAAGCGAGACCTCGCCCGCCGCCCGGGCGTCCTGGGGGCGCTCCTGTCCGGAAGCGGCAGCACCCTGTTCGCCCTGACCGACGGCGGCGACGCCGCGCTCAGGCTGGGCGAGGAGCTCCAGGGCGAGGGACACCGCGCGCTGGCCACCCGCACGGCGGCGCGCTGAGCCTCACTCCACCAGGCGGAACCGCGCCGCGCCCAGCGGCGAGCCCTCCTGCGCCTCGTCGCCGCTGAAGCGCAGCTCACGCCGCACCAGGCGAGCCGCCTCGCCGGGCGCGTAGCCGCGCCCCAGCACCAGCTCGAGGTACAGCAGCTCGAGCAGCGCGCTCGCCGACCAGTCGACCGCGGTCGCGTAGCCCGACACCGGCGGGGCGCCCGGGCCGGCCACCTTCCGCAGGCGCGCCGCCACGTCGCCGACCATGATCTCGCAGGCCGAGAAGTGGACCAGGGCCACGTCGGGCGCCAGGCTCAACACCCGGCCGATCGGCGTGGGATCGACGGCGTCGTCGCCTGCGAGCAGCTTGCCCTTCTCCCCGTGGCCGGAGAGCACCAGCACCGACGGGCCCGGCAGGAAGGGCACCTCGGCCAGGGCCCGCTCCAGATCGACCTGGTCGTGGACCCGTCGGTGACGCACCTCGACCCGCGGGTAGCGGTGCAGGTAGGTGCGCAGCATGGCGCCGAAGGCGTACTCCGGGTCGTCGAGCTCCTCCTCCCAGTGGGCCTCGAGCACCACCAGCCACCGCTGCCCCAGCGGCGGCACCACCCGCCGACCGCTCCAGGGGCGCCAGTCGGCCTCGCCGGGCGCCCGCCACCCGCCGCTGATCGCGTCGGGGTCGTCGGCGGCGACCTCGAAGTAGCCTTCGCCGGTCGTCTCGCCTTCGCGCCAGGTGAAGGTCAGCTTCCCGTCGCCCGCCCGCCCCCCCAGGGCGCCGGCCGAGCCCTGGTAGCGGTATGCACCCCGCACCGAGTCCCCTCGCCGCACCAGGCGCACCGGCCCGTACTCGGTTCGGAACAGCCCGTGGAAGGCCGGGCCCGGGGGCAGCCGGGTCCCCGTCCACTCCTGCCAGGCCTCCTGGCCGCGGGGACGCCACTGCCCGGTGAAGGAGGCGCCGTCGCGGGCCAGCTCGAACCACCCCTCGCCGCTGCCGGACCGGTCCTCGTACTGGAAGGTGAGCCGGCGCCCGCGCAGGACCCCGGACAGCGTCCCAGCGTTGGGATAGGCGCCTTCGACCTCGCGTCCGTCCTGATCGAGGGTCAGCTCGCCGAAGCTCGTGCGCCAGCGGCCCTCGAAGGAGACGGGCCCGGCCGCGTCTTCGGCGAGGGAGACGGGGGCGAACAGCGCGAGGAGGAGCGGGACGAACCGGAGCCAGGGTCGCGGCATGGGGGGACCTCCGGGGTGTGACGGTACGGCACGGACAAGGGCAAGGCCAGCCGGCGGCGGGCCTCGGCTTCGGACTTCCCCCCAACCGCCGCGCGCCCCGCCGCCCCGTTACCATCCCCCCGTGGACCTGTTCGACCGCTCCCCTCCCCCCGCCGACCTCGACGTGCCCGGCCCGGGCGCGCCCCTGGCCGAACGCATGCGCCCTCGCACGCTGGACGAGGTGGTCGGCCAGGAGGCGCTCACCCGCCCGGGCGCGCTGATCCGCACGGCCGTCGAGCGCAAGGAGCTGCCCTCCCTCGTCCTGTGGGGCCCGCCCGGGTCGGGCAAGACGACCCTCGCCCGGCTGCTGGCCCGCGGCACCGGCCTCCCCTTCGTGCCCTTCTCGGCGGTGCTGGGGGGCGTGAAGGAGATCCGGGCGGTGGTCAAGGAGGCGGAGGAGCGCCAGCGGCGGGACGGGGTGCGGACGCTGCTGTTCGTGGACGAGATCCACCGGTTCAACAAGGGCCAGCAGGACGCGTTCCTG
>JAWLGW010000776.1:0-3977 GCA_041690735.1 Planctomycetota bacterium | reverse complement strand
ACGCGGCGACGGTGCTGGCCGAGGTGCGCGAGCGGCTGGGGGAGGAGACCTACGAGGCGTTCGTCCTCTACTACGAGGGCGGCCTCACCCAGGCCGAGGTGGCCGAGGCCCTCGGACGCGACCGCAAGACGGTCCGCAAGCGGGTCGCCGAGGCCCACGACCTGATCGACCGGCTGCTGCGCCCGCCGCCGGCGCCCTGAGGGCGCGCGCAGTGCAAGCCGCTGGCAGAATGGAAGTTACCGATTGCGCGACAGTCGCCGTCCCCACACGGGGCGCGGCGCGCAGACAGGACAGGGACCCCGGCCCCGGCGCCGGGCGGAGCCCGAGCCCATGAGCCCCGCCTCCCAACCGACCGACCTGCCCGAGTACGCCACCCGCCGCCGGGACGTGGAGCGGCTGTTCGAGCAGACCGCGCGGCCCCTCTCCTCGGCGCTGCAGGAGCAGGCCCACGAGGTGGCGTCGCGGGTGTTCGGCCTGGGCGGCGAGGCGCTCCGGCCGGTGCGGCCGGGCGACAGCCTGGGGCCGTATCGGATCGAGCGCCTGCTGGGGCTGGGCGGGCAGGCCTACGTGTACGCCGCCCGCCACCACCATCTGGACCGGCGGGTGGCCCTCAAGGTGCCCCGGGCCGAGGTCGCCGAGCGCCTGCTCAAGGAGGCCCGCCTGGCGGCGCGCCTCGAGCACCCGCGGATCGTCCGGGTGGAGGCGGTCGAGGAGGCGGACGTCCACGGCGCCACCGTGCCCTACCTCGTCATGGAGCTGTGCGGCGGCGGGAGCCTCGACGAGCTGCTGGAGCGGCACCCCGAGGGGCTGCCCCTGGAGCGGGTGCGGGAGGTCTCCGCCGCGATCCTGCAGGCGCTCGGCTTCGCTCACCGGCAGGGTGTGGTCCACCGGGACGTCAAGCCGGGCAACGTGCTCCTCGACGACCACGGGCAGGTGAAGCTGGCGGACCTCGGGATCGGCAAGCTGTCCGCCGACGACGCCGGGCTGCAGCAGTCTATCGCCCTCACCGGCGTGAGCCGCGAGGGGGTCGTGGTCGGCACGCCCCTGTTCATGGCGCCCGAGCAGCTCGAGCCCGCGCGGCTGAGGGGCGCTTCGATCGACGGCCGGGCCGACCTGTTCAGCTTCGGCAAGCTGCTGTTCGTCATGCTGACCGGCGCCACGCCCAGCACGATCCGCCCCCCCTCGCGCCTGCGGCCGGGCCTCGACCCCGCCTGGGACGACCTGGTGTTCGGCCTGGTCGAGGAGGACCGGGAGCGGCGCTTCGCCGACGCTGACGCCGTCCTGGCGGCCCTGGCGGCGGTCCCCGAGCCGCGGCCGGCGCCGCCGGTGGAGGTGGTGGTCACTCCGCGGGCGGCCACCAGCGAGGCGCCGGCGCTCCCCGCCCCGCCCGCTCGGGCCGACCCGCCCCCCGCGGTGCGGATCCGGCCGCGCGGCGGTCGCCTGGCGCGAGGGGCCTTCCTCCTCCTGGCCCTCCTGTCGGGGGGCCTGAGCGGCTTCCTGATCTACCGGGGCACGCAGCTGGCGGACGTGGCCAACGTGGTGCACCAGCACGCCTGGTGGTGCTCCTTCCGCATGACCGGCCGAGCGCTGGCCTTCGAGTGGGGGCTGCTGGCGGCGGGCGCCTTGATCGGCGGGCTGCTGGTCAGCTGGTTCCGCCGGGCGGTCGGCCGCGCCGGCCGCGACCCGGGCCTGATCGGCGCCCTGGCGCTGGGCCTCCCCTTCGTCGCCTGGCCGGCGGCGCTGTTCGCCGGACGCGCTGGCCTGGTCCGCCCCCTCGAGGAGGCGGTGTCGGTCACCGTCAGCCACGCCGAGTTCATGGCCCTGGTCGTCGCCAGCGGGGCGCTGTCCCTGTTCCTGGGGCCGGTGGTCGCGTGGGCCCTGGGCCGGCCCCGTCACGCCCCCTCGGAGCCCGAGCCCGCTGCGCCGACCCGGCCCGAGCCGACGGTGCGGGCGCGCCCCCGTCGCCGCCGCCGCGCGGGTGGGGGCGGGGTCGTGCTGCGGATCCTGGGCGTGATCACGGGGCTGCTGACCCTCAGCGGCGCCCTGCTCCTGGCCGTGGCCGGCGTGGTCCTGCTGATCGTGGCCGCCTCCTTCCGAGGCTGCGCGCAGGCCATGGGCGCGAGCGTGCCGGGCGGCGTAGTCGACCCGGCCGCCGCCACCCTGTGGAGCGCCGGCGTGGGCGGCGGCGTGGTCCTGGGCCTGGTCCTGGTGGTGGCCTGCCTGGTGGGCCTGTTCCGCCGGCCCCGGCGACGCTCCCCGCGGGCCCTCCCCGAGGACTGAGGGCGGGTGGCTCGATTCGGGTACACCGTGCCCTGCCCTTCGCCGAGATGTGGGCGGTCGGCCCGCCCCTGAGACGAATGGCCCCTCCCCCGCTGGCGCGCTGAAACCTCGCCGATCGGCGATCGCCGCTCGTCCCTGGCCGAGGGGCGCCCTCCCCGCCGCCCTGGCAATCCGCTTGCTCAGAGGCCCGCCCGAGAGAGGGAGGGGCCGTCGTGAGACGAACCGCTGGGTGGATCGTGTGCGTGCTGGCGGCGGCGGGGCTGCAGCCCGCCGCGGCCGGCGAGCTGACCGGCGAGTGGCGGATCGCAGGCCAGGCTGGGGGCGAGGCCTACCAGGGGACCGCCTCGATCGACGACCAGGGCGGCCTCACCTGGAAGGTCGACCGCGGGACCGTCACCGAGCAGCGAACCGGCGGGATCGACGACGACGAGCAGGGGTTCACCCTCCTCGCCTACTTCGGCATGCGGGAGCGGCTGCGGTACCTGTTCACCCGCAGCCGCAGGATCGCCTACCGCGGCGCCTTCACCAGCGCCTCGCCCGACGTGCTGCGGGTGACCCTGACCTCGGCAGGGCGCGCCGCGGGAGAGGAGACCTGGACCCGGGTGGTCAGCCAGCCCGCCCCCGACCCGCAGCCGTCTCCGCAGCCCGCGCCCGATCCGATCCCCGCTCCGGGCCAGCTCCCCTTCCCCCACCCCGACAGCTTCGAGCCCCAGCCCGGCACCGACGTGTGGCACGTCGACTTCCACCCCACCGCCTTCCGCGACGACATGCGCCGCCGCGGCCTGCTGTCCGGGGACGCCGCCACCGACGCGGCCATGACCCTGCGCCTGCAGGGCCTGATCCTGCAGCACGTCAACGAGAAGTACGGCCGCACCCGCCTGGGCGGCGCGGTGCCCGGCCAGAGCTGGCGGATCTCCTTCACGGCCCGGCCGCCGCGGGCCGATCCGCAGGTGTTCCCGGGCGTGAGCGCGCCGCAGGTCGGCGTCCACTACTCCCGCATGGAGGTGGGCGGCCGCGACGGCGGGACCCACGGGCGCGTGCCCCGCAACGACGCCGGGAACCGGGAGCGGGAGGACAACAGCGGGCCGACCTGGGGCGTGTTCTCCGGGTCGATCGAGGGGAGCGACTCGCGCCTCGACCCGCCCCTCGCCGCCGCGGACCTCCCCTACGTCGACGGCACCTACCTGCTGGGGGACGGCGACGCGGCGCAGGACCGCCGCTTCCAGCGGGTGCAGGAGGTGTCGGCCGACTGGGCCTACGCGGTCGCCTCGACCCTGGCCCACGAGGTGGGGCACTCGGTGGGCACGCCGCACACGGGCCGCACGGTGTGGGGCCGCGTGGTGCGCGCGGGGCCGTGGCTGTCGCTCATGCGCCACAAGAAGAACGCCAGCATCCTCTCCGCCCGCGACACGCGCTTCTTCCCCGACAACGCCCAGCGCCTCGACGACGCCCTGGGGCGCGAGCGGTAGCGCGTGCGCCCCGTCGCCCTTGGCCCCGCCCTCGCCGGCCCGCTGCTGCTCCTCCTCGCCGCCGTGCGTGGCCGCGCCGGCACCGAGGACTGCCTGGAGCGGTCGCTCGGAGCCCTCGCCCAGGAGGCGAGCGCGATCGCCCTGGCGGAGGCCCGCGGCCGGTCCGGGCCCCTGCTGCGCCTCGACCCGGTGCAGCACCTCCAGGGGGACGAGCAGGACGCCTTGCAC
>JAWLGW010000775.1:0-3985 GCA_041690735.1 Planctomycetota bacterium | reverse complement strand
AGGTCGGTGTCCGAGAAGGCCACCTCGGGCAGCAGCTCCATGATCCCCCGCAGCACCGCCTCGCGGACGCTCTCGTCCACGTCGCCCATGAGCGCGTCGAGCCGCGGGCGCCCGTCCTGTCCGTGGCGGCGGGGCAGGCGGGCGTAGCCGCGGGCGGCGTGGAACCGCTCCACCCAGTCCTCGGCGCCGAGGCAGCGCACCAGCACCGCCGTCGCCTCGTCGTAGGGCAGCTGCCCCAGCAGGTCGAGGGCCTGATAGGTGAGCTGCGGGTCGTGAGGCCGCTCGCCCACCAGGAGCGCCTCGGTCGCCAGCGCCAGCGGCGGGCGGGGCGGGCGCTCCACGGCGGTGATCGCCTCCACCGGGACCTGCAGGGTGATCGCCAGGGCGCCGATCGGCCACGCGATCGGGTCGGGCGGCTCCGCCTCCGCCCAGGCGACCCGCCGGGTCTCGCGGACGCGGCCGGCGGCGAACAGCCGCACGCCCTCGCTGGCGCTGCCGGCGTCGCAGAAGAACCCGAACACCAGGGCCCGCGGCTCGGCCGCGCTCAGCAGCATGAGCAGCTCGCCGTCGTTGAAGCCGGGGCAGGCGCCTCGCTCGGTGCGCGACAGGTCGATCCGCACCAGCCCGTCTCGCAGCGGCCTCGCCGTCGCCTCCGACCAGCGGGCCTGCGCCAGGGCCAGCAGCTCGTCCCGCCACGGCCCCTGGACGAGGACCCCGTTCTCGCCCGGACTGGCGCTCACCTGGGCGGTCACGCCTGCTGCCCCCGCTTGTGCTGCTTGCGCCACAGCACGTCGCTCCGCCCGGCCCGGTGGTTCTCCAGGCGAGCGAACACGAACAGGGCGTCCGACAGCCGGTTGAGGTACGGGATCACCTGGGGCGAGACCTGCTCGTCGCGCGCGAGCGTCACGAGGTCGCGCTCGGCCCGGCGGGCCACCGCCCGCGCCACGTGCAGGTGCGCCGCGCCCGGCTCCCCGCCGGGCAGCACGAACTCCTCCAGCGGCGGCAGCTCCTGGGCGGCGGCGTCCATGAGCCCCTCCAGCCAGGCCACCCGCTCGGCCGGGAAGGGCGGCATGCCGAACTTGACCTTGTCCGCCTCCAGCAGGCACAGGTCGCCGCCGAGGTCGAACAGGTGGTGCTGGATCGCCTCGAGGTGCTCGCTCAGCTGGGGGTCGCGCACGCTGCAGCGGGCGACGCCGACCAGGCTGTTGAGCTCGTCGACGGCGCCGAAGGCGGCGATCCGGGGGTGGTCCTTGGGCAGCCGCTGGCCTCCTCCGAGGGCGGTCTCGCCGCCGTCGCCCGTCTTGGTGTACACCCTGGTGATGCGCATCGCGCGCATGCTACCAGCGGAGCAACGCCCGGGAAGCGGTCAGGGCCGCTCGGGGCGGGCGCCGGATCATGAAGGCGGGCGCCGGGGCTGTCGCTGGTTCGCCTTCGGCCGCGGCCCGCCTGTTCTTGGGAAGGGCGCGGCCTCCAGGAACGGACACGGGGGCGTAAGCCCATAAAAGGCAGGGACTAGAGAGCGCGTCCGGATCGCGCCTCGCCCGCCTCTCCTCCCCCACGCCCGAGCTCCGAGGCGAGGGAGGCTTGCATGCGCGACGAGAGCCACTGGCGGGGAGGGGCGGTCCTGGCCGCCCTCGCGCTCGCGGTCGTCGGGACCGGCTGCGGCCGGCACCAGGGGACGATCACCGTCCCCGCCAGCACCAGCGCCGGGGCCCACAAGACGCCCCACGGGCCGATCCAGACGGGCGGCTCCTCCTCGGCGCCCACCTCGTCGGCGACCCCCAGCGCGCCGGCTACCGCCCTGCGGGTGGCGGTCACCGGCCCGGGTCCCCGGCGAGTGGCGGCCGGCGCCAGCGAAGTCGCGGTGTTGGCGCTCGAGGTCGAGAACCTCGGCCCCGAGACCGCCTCGCTGCGGGGGCTGACCTTCGCCGCCGAGGGCTCCCTCGACGACGTGAACGGCGTGGCCACGGCGCGCCTGGCCGAGGACAGCGACGGGGACGGCCGCTTCGACCGGGCGATCGACCGCGTCCTCACCAGCGGCGGGTTCGCCAGCGACGACGGCGACCTGGACCTGCAGCCGGCGCCGATCCGCCTGGCCGCCGGGGACCGGTGGCGCGGCCTGGTGGTCATCGACCTGGCGGGCACGGGCCGGGCCGGGGACACCTTCCGCCTCCGGCTGCGCGGCCCCGCCGCCCTCGACGCGGACGCCCCCGGCGGCGTCGCCGTGGAGGCGCTCCCGGCGGTCGGCCCCACCCTGCGCCTGGGCGGCTGGACCACGCCCCAGGTCGCCTTCGGCCTGGTCGGCGAGGGGCTGCTGCCGCAGGCGGTGCGCGACGGCCAGGGCCGGACGCACGTGGCCTGCTATCAGAACAACGGCCGCAGCGCCGTGTTCTACACCGTGTTCGACGGGCGCCGCTTCTCGACCCCCGACGACGTCGCCCACAGCCCCGACACCGCCTGGAACCACCACCTGGCCCTCGACGGCGGCGACCTGCCCCACCTGGTGTGGGAGCAGTGGGACCCGAACCAGGGCTTCACGGTGCGGGCCAGCCGGTTCGACCCGGTCGCCTTCCGGTGGCAGCCCTCCGAGGCGGTCTCGGCGGGGCCCGGACTGCTGCCGCGGCTGGCGGTGGCGGGCGGCGTGACCCACGTGGTGTGGGAGGACACCCAGGGCCCCGACCGGCGGCTTCACTACCGCCAGCGCGACGCCGCCGGGGCCTGGTCGGCGATCGCGGAGGTCACCTCGGCTAGCGCCGGCGCCGAGGCCAAGGACGCGGCCCTGGCGCTCCTGCCCGGGGGCGAGCTGGCGATCGCCTGGTGCGAGAACGACGCCGCCCGCAGCGAGGTGCGCCTGCGCCGCCGCACGGCCGCCGGCTTCGAGCCGGTCGAGCTCGTCGCCAGCTCCACCCAGCCGGTGGAGGAGACGCGGCTGATCGCCGCCGGCCCCGACCTGCACCTCCTGTTCGTGTCGGGGGGCGAGGTGTTCCACCAGCGGCGCACCCAGCAGGGGAGCGGCGCCGCCGGGTGGTCGGCGCCGGTGTCGGTGTCCCGCAGCCCGTCGGTCGACTCGCGCCGGCCGGCGCTCACGCTCCACCAGGGGCGGGTGCACGTGGTGTGGGTCGAGAACGACCCGGTGCTGTCGCTGCAGGGCGTGGCCAGCCACGTGGCCCACGCCGCCGAGCAGGGGGGCGGGTTCGGCCCGGTCGAGCTGCTGACCCGCGGCCCTGGCGGCCGCGACCACCCCACCGTCGTCAGCGAGGGCGACCGGGTGCGCGTGCTGTGGCAGGACCGCAGCCTGGGGCGCCAGCGGATCTTCCACAGCTGGCGCGAGCCGGGGGCCCTGGAGGCGCCGCGCGCCGTGGCCGCCCCGGGGGGCGAGCCGTCGCGTCCGGCCGCCGCGCGGAGCCCCCTGGGCGCGCTGCACCTGGCCTGGTCGGTCGACGCCGGCGGCAACGCCGAGGTGGTCCTGGCCACCGAGGCGACGCCGGAGGCCGGCTTCGCCCTGCCCGAGAACGTGTCCCGCAGCGCCAGCCCCTCGCACCGCCCCACCGTGGCCGCGGCCGGCGAGGCGGTGTGGGTGGCCTGGGAGGAGGACGCGCCGGGCGGGTTCGCGGTCCTCGCCGCCCGCCGCGACCCGCAGGGGGGGTGGTCGACGCCGGCCGCGATCTCGAGCGCCAGCCCCGCCTACGCCCCCGCCCTCGCCACCTCGCCCTCGGGAGCGCTGGCCGCGGTGTGGAGCGAGCCCAGCCCCGCCGGTCGCGCCCTGCGCGTGCGCCGCGTCCTGGGGGCGAGCAGCGGGGGCACCGGCTGGGGGCCTGCGGCCGACCTCGGCCCCGGCGCGACCCACGGCGCTCGAGCCTGGAACCCGCACGCCGCCTACACCGCGAGCGGCGCGCTGGTGGTGGCCTTCGAGCAGGAGGACCCGGCCGGTCGGCAGATCTGGGTGGCGACCCAGGACGCCGCCGGCGCCACCGCGATCGCCGCG
>JAWLGW010000774.1:0-3999 GCA_041690735.1 Planctomycetota bacterium | reverse complement strand
GCCTGCGTCGCCTGGTGCGTCCCGGGGTCGGTCGGCAGGCTGAGCGGGCCGGCGACGGTGCGACCCTCCGCGGCGGGGGACAGGGGCCTCTCCTGCAGGGCGGCCCGGTGGACCTGCAGCAGCGCCTCGACCTGCTCGGCGGTGAGCAGCGGGCGCAGCAGAGGCAGCACGCCCTCGCCGCTGCTGCGGGAGCGCACCAGCGCCTGCTCCACCTGCTCGCGGCTGAGGTAGCCGCGCTCGAGCGCGACCTGCAGGACGTGTTCCTCGGGTGAGCGGTGCACGGCCTATCAGTGTCCAGCAGGCAGGGGGCCGCGGCTACCCCGGCGAGGGAGGCTGCTCGACCCCCCGGGTCTCGCCACCCGTGGCTCCGGGGCCTCCCCTGGCCGCCCTCCGGCGTGGCGGTGCACGGACCGGAGGCGGTGGCGCCTGGGCGGAACTCGAGTCGCAGGAGGGGTGGGCAGAGGGAAGACGGGGCTCGACGGACCCATGAACGACGCCTCGAGCAGAGCCGAGAGCACACCCTCGCCCTCGAGGTGGAGGAGCTGGCCGCGGCGGCGGTCGCCTGGGCTCCCGCCCAGGGGCTGGAGACGCTCCGCATGCGCCCCTGGCGCTCGGGCAGCCTCCCCAGGCGAGGCGAGTGACGCCCGGCCGGCGGAGGGATCGGCCCGGGCGACGACCGGCGGCTGGCGTCGCGGGCCCGCCGGCTACAGGAGCGCGTGGAGCGTCTTGAGGGTGAATCCCTTCACCTTGCTCCACGCCCCGCGCGGCTTCACCTGCACCCGCTCGCACTCGGGCAGGTCGACCTGGAAGATCCGCCGCTCGACCTCGCGGGCGAACCGCCAGTCGGGCACGAACAGGTTGACCTCGGCCAGGTGCCGCCACAGCAGGTTCGACGACCCGACGGTGGCCAGGCGCCCGTCGAACACGGCGATCTTGCCGTGGATCAGCCGGCGCCGGTGGTGGTACAGCTCCACGCCGGAGCGGACGATCGCATCCTGCACCCAGGCGAAGGCCTCGCGGGCCAGGGGGTTCTCGGTCCGCTCGGGGGCCGACACGATCACCACCACCCGCACCCCGCGGCGGACCGCCGCGGCGCAGGCGCGGTGGACGTCCTCGTCGAGGAAGGCGTTGTCCTCGATGAGCACCTGCCGCCGCGCGGCGGCGAGCTCGGCGAGGACCCGCTGCTTGATCCCGTTCGAAACCCCCGCGGTGGTGGTGACCACCTCCACCGCCACGTCGCCCGCCCAGGGGGCGGGGTCGGGGTGCTCGGCCAGCAGCGACCCGCCCCCCTCCTGCCGCCAGCGGGCGTCGATCAGCCGCAGGGCGACGTGGGCAGCCGGCCCCTCAACGCGCACCTGCGCGTCGTGCCAGTCGCGCTGGTAGACGTCGCCCACGTTCTGACCGCCGCAGTAGGCGACCCGCCCGTCGATCACCACCAGCTTGCGGTGGTCGCCCGCCTTGAGCCCGCGCTCCTCGACCCGCTGCGGCGGGCGGCCGCGCAGCCGGCGCCAGGCGTTGGCGAGCCCGCGGCCGATCCCCTGCGCGGAGGCCACCAGGCGGCTGGCGAAGCGGTTCTGAATCCGGAAGTCGACGCCGGCCGCCTCGAGCTCTGCCTGGAGGCGCCGGGTGACGTCCGGCTTGCCCAGGAGCCGATTGAGGGTGGCGCTGCGCGCGTCGAGGAGCACCCGCACCCGCACCCCGGCGCGCGCGCGGGCCGCCAGGGCGCGCACCAGCGACTGCCCGGTGGCGTCGTCGGTCCACTGGTACAGCTGCAAAATGATCGTGTGGTGCGCGGCGGCGATACCCGCCTCCAGGGCCGCGAAGCTCTCGCCGTCGACCAGCAGCCGCACGGCGTTGCCTGCCTGATCGGCGGCGAGCGGCACCAGCCGCTCGCGCACCAGCGCGCCGCCGGCCTCGACCCGGACGCCCTCCAGGCCGCCATCGGAGCCGATGGCGTACAGCCCTCGCGAGGCGGTCGCCGAGGAGCGGCCGAGCAGGTGCCCCGCCGCCCCCGCGGCCGCCTGGCTGCGGGTGAGGAGGCGCCCTGCCACCCACTGCGCCTCGCCGCTCTCCGAGCGGCCGGACCCCAGATCCCGACCGGTCCGTCGGTCGTAGCGCGAGCCGTCCAGCCGCAGCACCCCGGCCGGCCCGCCCGCCTGGAGCGGCTCGATCCGATAGTCTCCGGGGGCCGGCTGCCCGAACGCCGGGGCTGCGAGGACCCCACCGAGCAAGAGGGCGACGAGGGAGCGCATAGGGGCGCGCGCCGCAATCGGCCGACCGGCCGTAAGTCCCTTCTTGGCGGCTACCGGCGCCGATCGTCTCGCCCACAGGAGGGGATGGGTCTCGCCTCGGCTCATGCGCTGACGCGCTCCGGTAGATCGGGCATTCTTACCCCCCCAAGATTGCCCGAGGGGGGCGCGGTTTCCCCCCCTGAACCGAGGCCGCCGGCGCCTGCCGTTCGAGTTACGGGCGGTGGGCGCACCGGCCCACAGGCTGCGTTCGACCCGCGCGTCCCGCGGGAGGCCGCATGCCCACTCGTCCCACCGTCGCCGACGCCGATCACCACCTCCTGCTGCTGCGCGGCGGCGAGATCCTGGCCCTAGACCCGCGTCGCCCCACGCGGATCCCTGCAGCAGGCGAAGCCTCCATCGAGTGGGACGGGAGCCGGCCGGTGCTGATCGGCGAGGGAGCGCGGGTGAACGACCGCCGCATCCGCCGCCGCCGGCTGCGCCCCGGCGACCGGGTGCGGGTGGGCAGCTTCGCCGCCGTGTACGCGCGCCTGGCGGCGCCGCGCGCCGCGGCGAGCTGAGTTAGCCCTCCTTGGTAGTCAAGCGCTCCACGGCGCGCTCCAGCGAGCGCAGCCGGCGGCGCAGCTCGGGGAGCTTGGGGAGCGAGCCCTCGATCCGCTTCGTGAGCATGTGCGGCCGGGCCGGATCGCCGAGGACCTGCTCGCCCGGCCCCACGTCGTCGTAGCGGGCCTTGGCGCCCGAGCCCACGATCGCGCCCTCGCCCACCACGCGGCCCTGGCCCACCGCCGAGTCCTGCAGCAGGTAGGCGTTGTTGCCGACCTTCACGCTGCCGCCCATGCGCGCGTAGCCGATCAGCATCACGTTCTCGCCCAGATCGCAGCCGTGGGCCACGTGGCAGTGGTCGTCGATCTTGGCGCCCCTGCGCACGACCGTGTCCTCGATCGCCCCGCGGGCGACCGTGGAGAGCGCCCCCACCTCGACGTCGTCCTCGAGCACCACTCCCCCGACCTGCGGGACGCGGGTGTGGCGGTTCTTCGCGTCCTGCACGAAGCCGAACCCGTCCTTGCCCACGACGGCGCCGCTCCAGATCACCACCCGATCGCCCACCCGACAGTGGGCCAGGACGGTGGCGTTGGGGTGAATGGCGCAGTCCTCGCCCACGACCACCCCCGGGCCGACGTAGGCGCCGCCGTGCACCCGGCTCCGCGCGCCCAGCCGGGCGCCCGCCTCCACCACCGCCCCGGGCCCCACCGACACGCCCTCGCCCAGCTCGGCCGAGGGGTCCACCGAGGCCTGCGGGTGGACGCCGGCGGGCGGGGCCGGGTGCTTCATGGCGTACACCTGACCCAGCAACACCAGCAGGGCGCCGCGCGGGTCGTCGACCAGGAGGCACAGCTTGCCCGGCACGGGCTCGCGGCACACGATCGCCGCCGCCGCGCTGTTGGCGGCCGCCGCCGCGAACTTGGCGTCCCACAGGAAGGCGAGGTCCGTCGGCCCCGCCCCCTCGAGGGAGCGCACGTTGCTGATCACGGCCGAGCCGCCGGACGGATCGGTCAGCTTCCCTCCCAACAGCCCCGCCAGCGACGCCAGGTCGATCTTCATGCCGCGACCTCCTCGAGCGCGGCGTTATAGCAGGCGGGCGCCCTGCTGCACCGCCCCTGCCGAACGGCGCCCGGAGAGATACAGTCGGGCCATGACCGGCCACGACACCACCCGCGCGACCCTCTACCGGCAGCTGGCAGCGTGTCAG
>JAWLGW010000773.1:0-4001 GCA_041690735.1 Planctomycetota bacterium | reverse complement strand
CTCGAGGGCACCGACATCTCGACGCCGCTCAAGAAGAGCAAGATCTTCCCCCCTGTCGTAGGCGACATGATCGCCATCGGCGAGGAGTCGGGGCAGCTCGAGGAGCTCCTGGAGCGGATCGCCGAGACCTACGACGAGGAGATCGACCTCACCAGCCAGAAGGTGACGTCGCTCATCGAGCCGCTCATCATCGTCTTCATGGCCTTCATCGTCGGCTTCATCGTGCTGGCGATCGTGCTCCCCCTGGTGCAGGGCTTCAAGTTCTGAGGGGGGCGGACGATGTCGTCGACGTTCGTGCCCGCGCCCGTGCCCGCAAGCCTTCGGGCACGGGCACGGGCACGTAAGAACCAGACCTGGGATATGCTGAGCGACCGACCAAGGAGGCAGCTGCCGTGAACTCTCCCCGCCGCCGCGCCCGCGGCTTCACCCTCGTCGAGCTGATGGTCGTGATCGCGATCATCGGGCTCCTGGCCGCCGTGGTGACCGTCAACGTGATCGGCCAGATGGACGAGGCCCGCAAGACCAAGGTCGCCGCCGACATGCAGGCGATCGAGGACGGCCTCAAGCTGTTCAAGGTCAACATGGGCTACTACCCCCAGCAGCTCAACGCCCTGTGGGAGCGGCCAGCCAACGCCGGCAACCGCTGGAAGGGCCCGTACCTGGAGGAGTACCCGCCCCGCGACCCGTGGGGGAACGAGTACATGTACAACTACGTCTCGGGGAGCGACTTCGAGATCATCTCCTACGGCGCCGACGGCGCCCCCGGCGGCTCGGACGAGGCGACCGACCTGTCCAGCAAGACGATCAACTCGCAGGGCGAGTAGGACGTCATCCATCAAGACCGGTTAGCGTTGGCGGTCGGAGCTCGGCTCACGCGGATGGCTAACCGCTAACCGCTAACAGCTAACCGCTACCTCAGGCGATCCGGTCATGCGCACTCCGAGGACCCCCACATCCGGCTTCACCCTGATCGAGGTGATGGCGGTCATGGCGATCGTGGGGGTGGTGCTGATCGCGATCGTGCCCGCCCTCGACAACATGGTGCCGGGCTACCGCATGTCCGCCACGGCCCGCAAGATCGCCTCCACCATGGAGCTGGCCCAGAGCGAGGCGGTCGCCCAGCGCAAGGAGTACGCGGTCGCCTACGACCTCGACCAGCACACCTACTGGCTGGTGCTCCCGCAGGAGCCGGGGGTCCACTCCGAGGAGAGCTCCGCTGACGAGGGCGGGAGCGACCTGCTGGGGGACGACGCCCCCGCCGCTGGCGGCGACCAGCGCCCCATGGACGACCTGGAGCACGGGGCCCCGCCCCCCGACCCCGACGCGCCGCCCACCGACGACCAGATCCCGGACGAGTTTCGCGACCGGGACGCGCTCTCCCCCAGCACCCTCGGCGAGGGGGTGAAGCTGTCGGTGGTGGTGGTGGGCGACGAGGAGCACCGCAGCGGCACGATCTACGTCCCCTTCACCCACCAGGGCGACACCGGCTCGCACGTGGTCGGGCTGAAGCTCGAGGAGCGGGACGACGGCGCCGGCGAGGTGTGGGTGGAGTTCAACGCCCTGACCCGCACGATCAACTACCACGAGCAGCGACCGCAGCGGCGGACCCTGCCGGCGGGGGGGCGCTGAAGCTGGCCAGGAAGAAGAAGAAGGCCGTCGGCGCACACCGCATCACTCTCGAAGGAAGAAGGACGATGAAACCGCAGAGATCGCAGAGATCGCAGAGCTCGCGCAGAGGGCGCTCTGCGACATCTCTGCGCACTCTGCGCGCTCTGCGGTCGGATTCATTCGCCTCTCTCTCCACGGGAGCCGCCCGCGGCTTCAGCCTGCTGGAGGTGGTGTTCGCGGTGACGATCGTGGCCGTGGCGCTGATCGGGCTGCAGGCCACCGTGTCGGGCTCGATCCTGGCGGCCGGCGACTCGATCAACCGGCGCGCCGCCCGCGAGCTGGCGCGGGCCAAGCTGGAGGAGATCATCGCCCAGGCGGCCGCCGGCCGCGACGAGGCCGACGGCTCGGGCAGCTTCGAGGAGTACCCCGAGTTCAACTGGAGCTCGCGCAGCGACGAGGTGACGGTGGGCGCCGAGGGCTCCACCGCCACCGTGCGCGTGGTGCTGCTCGAGCTGACCTTCCCGGTAGAGGCGAGCGAGGCCGGCGGCGAGGGGCGCGACACGATCAAGCTGGCCTCGGTGCTGCCCGAGCCCCAGCGAGCGGGCGCAGCCCCGGGGGCGCCGCGGTGAGGTTCCACCCCGGGGCCGCCCCGACCTTCTGGACGCCCGGCAAGCTGGCCGTCGGGTTCGCGCTGTTCGGCGGCGGCTACCTGCTCGAAGGCGGGCCCGATCACCTGCTGGGCGCCACGATCGCCCTGGCGATCGCCCTGGCCCTGGCGGGCGCCGCGGTGGTGCGCCGGCGCGCGGCGCCCCCCCAGCGGCTGCAGGGGCGCTGCCGCCACTGCGGCGAGCCCCTCCCGGTGGCCGGGGCCGCGCCCGAGCGCTGCCCGGCGTGCGACGAGCCGGCGCCGCTCTATCGGCCCGACGCCCCCACCTCCCGCCGCCCCCGCCTGAGCGGGCGGGGCTTCACCCTGATCGAGGTCCTCATGACCGTGGCGATCACCGCCCTGGTGTTCGCCATGATCGGCGGGATCCTCCTGTCGGTGATCAAGGCCAGCGAGAACATCGAGACCAAGACCCGCACCGAGAAGGCGGGCTACGGCGTGCTCGCCACGCTCCGCCGCGACCTGACCGGCGTGTACGCCTACGCCCTGGGCGGCCCTGCCTTCCGGGGCGAGGACAAGACCGAGCTGGGGCGCGACGCCGACGCGCTCCACTTCGTGACCACCGCCGACGTGCTGCCCACCCAGGACGGGCGGCGCCCCCGCCTGATCGAGGTGGGCTACCGGGTGGGCGGCGGCGACGAGAGCCAGGACGGGCTGCTGGGCCTGTTCCGCCGCGCCGGCGCGCTGGAGGGCGACCCCCTGGAGAGCGGCGACGAGTACGCCGAGCTGTACGGGCGGGTGCACGCCTTCGACCTCAAGTACCTCGACCCCGACACCGGCGACTGGGCCGACAGCTGGGACGACGCCGAGCGGCTCCCCCTGGCGGTGAAGGTCCACCTCGAGCTCGCCCTCGACGAGCTGCAGAAGATCGCCGCCGAGCAGGAGAACCTCGACCTGCCCCCGCCCGTGTTCGAGATGGTGGTGGGGATCCCGGTGAAGGCTACGCCGGCCGAGGACACCGGCAGCGGTCAGCCGGGCGAGGCCGGCGGGGCCCCGACCGGGCAGTGAGGCTCAGGGCAGGGACCAGCCGACCGACGCCAGGAGCGACGGGCCCTGCTCGAAGGTGTCGCCGCTGTCGGTGAAGGCGCGCTGGGCGAGGGGATAGCGGACGCCGAGGCCGACGTCGAGCGCCTCTTCGTGAAAGAGGCCTTCGTCGACGAGGGCGACGTCGAAGACCGCCGGCAGCGCCAGGTGGACGCTGAGGCTGCCCAGCAGGCTCAGGAGCCCCGAGTTGGGGTCGCGGTGCCCGTCCCAGTAGCCGTAGCCCTGCACGAACGCGGTCAGCCCGCCGCCGACGGTGAGCCAGGGCGTGAGGGCGTAGCTCACACGCGCGCCCCAGGTGGCCTGGATCGGCGCGCGGTACGACTTCGCGTTGCGGTAGAAGGGGAACCGGCCGGTGGCGTGCGCCCCCAGGACGAGCCCCTCCGCCAAGGGCACCTGGTAGTACAGCTCCAGCAGCGGGTCCACGGTCCCGCTGCCGAACTGAATGTGCAGGTGCTCCTCCCCCCGAGCTCCCGCCTCGAACGGGTCGCGCTCCGTCTGACCGGTGGGCACCGTCAGCCCCCAGGCGAGGGTGACCGCGTCCCCCTCCACCAACAGCCCGCCGTGGCGCAGGGCCAGCAGCAGCATGAGGTCGGCCAGCCCCTGATACGTCTCGTCGCGGTGGTGGATCTCCGTGTGGCGCTCCTGCGCCAGGACCTCGGCTGCGGTCGCGGGCTCGAGCTGCTCG
>JAWLGW010000772.1:0-4008 GCA_041690735.1 Planctomycetota bacterium | reverse complement strand
CGCGCTGCGCCTCCTCGAGACAAGGAGGCGGTGTCGCGGCGGATCCGCGCGCGCCGTCCCTCCGCCCACCTCGCGCGGGTGCTCGCTCGGGGATGGTCCAACAGCCCCGCCTCGCGAAGCGCCGCACCCGCGCGAGGTGCTCCGCGAACGACCGCCTGCCCCTCCGCCCCCTCCGCCTGCTGGCCCGCCCCCGCCCGCTGCGGGTCCTGGTCGACGAGGACGGCGCCCCCCGCGCGGTGGGCGAGGGCGTCACCACCTGGGAGCCGGTCGAGGTCCGCGGCCCCGAGCGGATCGAGACCGCCTGGGGGGAGACCGGCACCCCCGTGCGCCGCGACTACTACACGGTGCGCGACCCGGACGGCCGGGTGCTGTGGCTGTACAGCGAGCAGGGCGCCTGGTCGTTGCACGGAGTGTTCGACTGATGCAGGGCCACGATGCTCCGCGAGAACGCTCGAGCTCGAGCGACAGCTCTTCGCCCGCGTGCTCAGTGGTTGGAGTCAGCCGCTCTCGGCGGCCAGGCTGGAGGGCGAGCCCCCTTGCCTGAGCAGCCGCTGCGCGCCGAGCGTCCTCGCTGCGAGCCCGCCGCCCTCGACGCGGCCGAGGGCCCGGCGTACGCCGAGCTGCAGGTCGCCTCCTGCTTCTCCTTCCTGCGCGGCGCCTCCCACCCCGAGGAGCTGGTGGAGCGGGCGGTGGAGCTGGGGTACCGGGCCCTGGCGATCGCCGACGACGGGTCGCTGGCGGGGGTGGTGCGGGCGCACGTCGCCGCCCGCGGACAGCCGCTGCGGCTCCTGATCGGCGCCGGCGTGACCCTCGAGGACGGGCCCCGCCTGCTGCTGCACGCCCAGGACCGCGCCGGCTACGGCCGCCTGGCTCGCCTGATTACCCGCGGCCGGCGCCGGGCCGACAAGGGGAGCTACCGCCTCTCGCTGAGCGACGTCCTCGACCACGCCCAGGGCCTGCTGGCCACGGTGGCCGACCCCGGGCACGACCCGCGGACCCCCGCGCCCCCTCCCGATCGCCGCGCGCTGCAGCGGCTGCGGGAGGCCTTCGGCGAGGGGGCCTCCCTCGCGGTCACCCTCCTGCGCGGGCCCGACGACGCCGGCCACCTGGCGCGCCGCCGCGCCCTCGCCGACGCCGTGGGCCTGCCCCTGGTCGCCGCGGGCGACGTCCACCTCCACCTGCCCGAGCGGCAGCGCCTGCAAGACGTCATGACCTGCATTCGCGCAGGGGTGACCCTGGAGGAGGCCTGCGCCGCCGGGCTCCTGTTCCCCAACGCCGAGCGCCACCTGCGCCCCCGCGCCGCCCTGGCTCGGATCTACCGCGGCGCCGAGGACGCCCTGGCCCGGACGGTGGAGCTGGCGGAGCGGTGCACCTTCTCGCTGGAGGAGCTGCGCTACGAGTACCCCGACGAGCTGGTCCCGGCGGGGAAGACGCCGGCGCAGCACCTCGCCGAGCTGACGTGGACCGGCGCCCGCCGCCGCTATCCGGAGGGCGTGCCCGAGCGGGTGCGGGCGCTGATCGACCGGGAGCTGCGCCTGATCGCCGAGCTGCGCTTCGAGCCCTTCTTCCTCACGGTCCACGAGGTGGTGGAGTATGCCCGGGCGGAGGGGATCTACGTGCAGGGGCGCGGCTCGGCGGCGAACTCCGCCGTGTGCTTCTGCCTGGGCATTACCGCCGTCGACCCCGCCACCTTCGACGTCCTGTTCGAGCGCTTCGTCAGCCGGGCCCGCGCCGAGCCGCCCGACATCGACGTCGACATCGAGCACGAGCGGCGCGAGGAGGTGATTCAGCACATCTATGAGAAGTACGGCCGCGACCGGGCCGCGATCGCCGCCACCGTGATCACCTACCGCACCCGCTCGGCGGTGCGCGACGTGGCCAAGGTGTTCGGCCTCGGCGAGGGGCCGATCGAGGGGGACGACCCGCGCAGCGCGCTGGCCCGGCAGGTGATCCTGGAGCTGCACGGCTTCCCGCGGCACCTCTCCCAGCACGTGGGCGGGTTCGTGATCACCCGCGGGCCGCTGGCCGAGCTGGTCCCGATCGAGAACGCGGCCATGTCCGGACGCACGGTGGTCGAGTGGGACAAGGACGACCTCGAGGCCCTGGGGATCCTCAAGGTCGACTGCCTGGGCCTGGGCATGCTGACCTGCATCCGCAAGGCGTTCGCCCTCATCGCCGAGCAGGGCGGCCCCCGGCTGGAGCTGGCCTCGATCCCGCCCGACGACCCCGACGTGTACGCGATGCTCTGCCGCGCCGACGCGATCGGCGTGTTCCAGGTGGAGAGCCGCGCCCAGCTCAACATGCTGCCGCGCCTGCGCCCGCGCTGCTTCTACGACCTGGTGATCGAGGTCTCGCTGGTCCGGCCCGGCCCCATTCAGGGCGGCATGGTCCACCCCTACCTGCGCCGCCGGCAGGGCGAGGAGCCGGTGACCTCGATCTCCCCCGCCGCGGACCGGGTGCTGGCGAAGACCCTGGGGGTGCCGATCTTTCAGGAGCAGGCCATGCGCCTGGCGATCGAGGCGGCCGGCTTCACCCCCGATCAGGCCGAGGCCCTGCGCAAGGCCATGGGCGCCTGGCGACGCGAGGGGGTGATCGAGAAGTTCCGCCGCCTGTTTCTCAGCGGCGCGATCGCGCGCGGGGTGCGCCCCGGGGACGCCGAGCGCCTGTTCGACCAGATCAGCGGGTTCGGCGAGTACGGCTTCCCCGAGAGCCACGCCGCCTCCTTCGCCCGGCTCACCTACCTGTCCGCCTGGCTCAAGCGCCACTACCCGGCGGCCTTCTCCTGCGCGCTGCTCAACAGCCTCCCCATGGGCTTCTACGCCCCCGCCCAGCTGGTGCGCGACGCCCGCGAGCACGGGGTGCCGATCCTGCCGGTCGACGTGGAGGCCAGCGGGTGGGACCACCGCCTCGAGTGGAGGGAGGTGGGGGCGGGCGAAGAGAGGCTGTCGCAAGACGCAGCCGCGGCAGCACAAGGAGATCGAACACGGAATATCAACAGCAAACAGAGAATGAGAACAGGGAACGCCGCCGCTTCGGCGGAGGAGCGCTCTCCCACCCCCGCACCTGCGCAAGGTGAGCCCCCTCTCCGTCCGCCTGGCGGCCTCCAACCCGCCGGGCGCGGCCTGCCGCCTCGCGAGTGGGGCGCGGCCGGGCCGGCGATCCGCCTGGGCATGCGGCGGGTGCGCGGCCTCGCCGAGCGCGACGGCCGGCGGATCGAGGTTGCCCGCGCCCGGGGCGGTCCCTTCGGCACGGTGGCCCGCCTGGCGCGACGGACCGGGGTGGGGCGCGAGGCGCTGGAGCGGCTGGCGGAGGCGGACGCCCTGCGCAGCCTGACGCCCTCAGGCGCGCCCGAGGCTCCCCTGGGCGAGGGGCGACCGCGCCGCGACGCCCTGTTCGACGCCCTCGCCGAGCGAGGGCATGACCTGCCCCTGTTCCGCCAGGCCGACCCCCGCGAGGAGCCGGCCGCCCTCCCCGCCCTGAGCGAGGCCGGCGAGGTGCACGCCGACTACGCGACCACGGGCCTGTCGCTCCGCCGCCACCCCCTGTCCCTGGCGCGCAAGCAGCTGGCCGAGCTGGGGGCGGTCCCCCTGGAGGCGCTCCTCGCCGCCCGCGACGGCAGCCGGCTGTGTGTGGCGGGTCTGGTGATCTGCCGCCAGCGCCCCTCCACCGCCGGCGGGATCGTGTTCACCACCCTCGAAGACGAGACCGGGGTGGGCAACCTGCTGGTCCGCCCCCGGCAGGTCGAGCGCTACGCCCGCGTCCTGCCCACCTCCCGCTGCCTGCTGGCCCACGGCAAGGTCGAGCGGGAGGGGGCGGTGGTGCACCTGCTGGTGACCAAGCTGCGCGACCTGTCGGACCTGATCGGCGACCTGCGGGTGGAGAGCTACGACTTCAGATGAGAGGCGGCGCAGAGAGAGTACGAACAGGGTGCAGATGACCTGAATCCACGCTTCCGACCGGGCTCGAGACGGCGCGCTCGTGGTGGTGGGGGGGGGGGGGGCCCACCCC
>JAWLGW010000771.1:0-4011 GCA_041690735.1 Planctomycetota bacterium | reverse complement strand
CGCGCGCGTTCTCATGGGAGAAGACGCCAGCGCGCTCGGACCAAAGCAACACCTCGACGAGCTCCTGGTGCTCGTCGGCGGGGAAGTGAACGACTCGGTAGATCCCGCGACGAACACGGACGATTCGCCCGCTCCCAAGGTGATGGTTCAGGAGCTGCGGCGAGTAGCCGGCCTCCGCGGCCTGCTGGGTGGTGAAAGACCCAGCCTGGCCAACCGCGATTTCGAAGAGGCGATCCCAGTCGGGCCCTGTAGACATGAACACAGATTAAGCCTGACTTTAGTTCCTTGCAATGTCGCACGCCCGGTGCTGCTGAGAAATAAAGGCCAGCTTTATGTTCGTGCGCCTTGGTAGAGCGGCCGATCGCTGCGGGCGGAGCCCCACGCCGCGCTGCAATCAGCTCCTGGGGTTTGCGGGCAGGAGCTCGTAGGAGCGACGTGGAGCCATGAGCTACTCACAAGCTCTAAACTCGCCGCGAGTGGGCGTCGCCCGCCGGGAACGCTGGCTGTAGCGTAGAAATCGACGATGACGTCGTCCGTCCCCGCCAGTGCGCGAGCGCTCGGGAGCCAGGGCGCCGGAGTCGCTGCCACTCAAGCGACGGTGCGTCGGCCCGAAGGAGGCCGGCGATCTCGACTGCGCACCACCGCTCGTAGATCTCCCAGGTCGGACTGAGCCACAACCCGCGCGGTCGGCGGCAGCCAGCTGTCCTGAGGCAAGAAGGGGGCAGCGGGGTGGGGTGGAACGCCAGCGGTGGTCATGGCTGGCGCTTTCGGCCCTCAGACGGGATCGACGACCGCGGTCACCTGGGCCCCGATCGGCGCGAGGGCGTTCGCGAAGTAGTTGCAGCTGCGCTTGCTCAGCCGGAAGGTCTTGGCGGACTTCGCCAGCCGGCCCACGACGGCGCGGAACTCGTGCTTGCTGACGTCGCGCAGCGACATGTAGAGGCGGGCCGCGGCCTGGAGGTAGGCGAACAGGGGGCTCCGGCCGCGAACGTCGGGCTGAGCGCGCAGCTCCTTGTAGAGGCGCGCGAACTCGTCGTCGGTCGGGGTTCGTCCCGCCGCTGCGCAGTAGTTGGCCGCGGTGAGCTCGAGCACGCTGAAGAACGGGACATAACGCTCGTTGGGGAAGCCCGAGAGGTCGGGCGCCCGCACGTCGCCGGTGTACAGCTGGCCCATGGGCTCGAGCGCCACCCGGCAGACGGCGTCCCCCGAGTGCACGAGGAACCGGCCGTCCTGCTGCTCGGGAGGGAGCAGCCTGCCCGTGCTCGGGTCGACGCGTATGGGCAGCGTGGGGACTTCTTCCTCCATGTCGACGTCGAAGCCGGCCGCGGCGAGCGCCTGGCACAGCCTGGGGTCCATTCCGCCTCCTCCTGCGCCCTACCCTAGCTGCCGGCACCGACGCCCGTCACTCTCGCCCCGTGTTTCGGCGGCCCGCGCGCAGGGTTTAGCCCATGAGCTCCTCGAGCGCGGCGGTTAGGCGGGGGTCCAGGACGACCTGCTCCTGCTCGAGCCACCGGTCCTCCGCCACCAGGCGGCGTATCACCGGCGGCAGGTCGGGGTCGTCGCGGAAGGCGT
Organism: Planctomycetota bacterium; assembly: GCA_041690735.1. Taxonomy (GTDB): domain Bacteria; phylum Planctomycetota; class J058; order J058; family J058; genus JAWLGW01. Next base: position 2,439 of record JAWLGW010000771.1, on the reverse strand, counting down.
CGGGCCAGGGCCGGCGCAGGGCGGGGCTGGGGAGCGCCGCGTCGGCCCACCAGGCGGGGGCGAGCCAGCCGAGGTCGGGGAGGTGCGCCGCCAGGTGGCGGTAGATCCGCACCCCGTTGGGGTCGAGGTCGCCGAAGTGAACGCAGGGGGTGGGGCTGTCGTCTGCGCGCGTGCGCCCCGGGACCCGGGCCAGCAGGGCGCGCGCCAGGGGCGCGTTCCCGCCGGGGACGTGGACCACCAGGAGGCCCGGGAGCGGGGGCAGGTCGACGAAGGCGCCCGTGTTCTCGACGGTGACGATCAGGCGGGGCGGCGCGCCTGCGAGGGTCGTCCCGCTGGCGAGGGCCCGCTCGGTGAGGACGACCTCGCCCTGGAGCGCGGCCAGCTCGGCGGCGTCGTGGCGTCGCCCGGCGCGCACCAGCTCGAGGCCCGCGTGGGGGCGCAGGCGGACCACGTTGTCGCGGGTCAGGCGCCGCTGGGCCAGGGCGTCGAGGTGCGCCGGCGTGGGGGTGGCCTTGGAGGAGTCGGCCAGCAGGCTCATGGCCGTGCGCTGGTTGAGGGCCCCCGGCCAGGCCGCCTGGTCGAGGGCCGCCGCGTCGAGGTCCGCCGTCCGCCGCCGACGGCGGAGCTCGCGGGCCCCCGCCGGGGTCGGCGGGAGGTTCTCGGCGGTCAGGGCGTCGCGGACCTCGGCCCAGGCGGGCCACACCCGCTCGAGGAGCAGGGTGAGGTCGCCCTGGCGCCGCGGCGCCAGGGCCACCTCGCCCCGGCGGGTGGCGGGCTGGACCCAGCCCCTGGCCTCGAGGTGCTCCCACACGGCCGCCTGACCGCGGCGCCGACGGAGGACGCCGTTCTCCACCAGCTCGAGGAGGGCCAGGCGGTGCGCCTCCTCGCCCCAATTCACCTCGTCGCAGTCCACTCGCCGCTCACGCCCGGGTGCCGGCGCACGTCGGCGCGCTCACTCCGCCCCCGCGACCACCAGGCGACGGCCGGTGACCAGGACCTGCTCGCGGCCCCGCTCGTCCTCGCCCCGGACCAGGCGGTACACCGTCGCTCCCTCGGCCTGCGCCACCTCGGGGGCGGCGATCAGGAGCTGGAGCTCGAGCGTCCGGCACAGCTCGAACAGCGCCCCCAGGCTGTCGCCGCTCAGGCGCGTGGCCTCGTCGAGGAACAACAGCCGCAGCGAGCCGGTGGCCCGCTTCTTCCGCAGCAGCGTGGCGTCCTCCTCCCAGGCCTTGAGGATCACCATCATGACGGCCGCCCCCACGCCGATCGCCTCGCCGGTCGACAGCTGGTTGCCGCGCACGTCCTCCCAGCCGCTGCGCCGCTCGACCCGGACCCGCAGGTCGACGTAGCTCCGGTAGTCGAGCAGCCGGTCGGCCTCCACCTTGCCTCCGCCCAGGCTCTGGAACAGCGCCTGCAGGGCCTCCTCGACCGGCTGCTCCCGCGCGAACAGGTCGGCGTCGCCGGTCAGCGCCTCGAGGAGGGCCTCCATGCGCTCGACCCGCTGCAGCTGCAGCTCGACCCCGCGCACGCTCCCGAAGCCCACCCGGGCCAGGTCGCGGTTGAGGGCTCGGACCCGCGAGCGGGCGCTGCGGATCCGCGAGCGGATCGCGTTGCCGATCCCCTGGCTGTCCTGGCGCAGGTCGGCCTCCTTCTCGCGCAGGCGCTCCTCGAGGCGGGCGAGGTGCTCGGCCAGCTCCGCCAGGGACCGCAGCGGGTCGTCGGCCTGATTGAGGTGTGCCGGCAGCCGCTCCTGGAGCCAGGCCCGCACCTCGACCCAGGCCCGCAGGTACTGCGCGGCCGGCGCCTCCTCTCCTCCCTCGGGCTCCCAGGCGCGCAGCCGCCCCGCCAGGACGGCACCCCCCTCGGCGCGCTCCAGGAGGGTCACCAGGCGCTCCCGCGCGTTACTGGCGTCGGTCGAGAGAGCGACGCTCGCCAGGCCGCCCAGTTCCTGGGTGAGCGGCGCCGGGAGCGGCACCAGGCCGGCTTCGGCGGCGCGCGCCTCGAGCGCCTCCAGGCGCGTCCGCGGCGGCTCGTGCTGACGCCGCGCCAGGCGGACCGCCTCGCTCCGCTCGGCCAGCGTCTCCCGCTCGCCCTCCAGCCGCGTCGTCACCCGCACGCAGGCGTCGCGCAGCTCGCGCGCCTCCCGCTCCCGTTCGGCGGCCTCGACCTCGCGCGCGCCGGACTCCGCCTCGGCCCGCGTCACGCCCGCGGGAGAGGGATCGCTCACGGCCAGCTCGCGAAGGAGCGCCTCGCGCCGGGCCAGGGCCTGCGCGCCCTCCTCGACCCGGGCGTGCGCCGCGTTGCGCGCCTCACGGGCCCGGTCCAGGGCAGCCTCGGCCGCGTCGCGCGCCGCCTCGGCCGTCGCGGCCTCCTCGCGGGCCTGGGCGAGCGCCGCCTGCAGCCGCTCGCGCAGCGGCGTCTGCTCCTCGAGGGCGGCCT